>DINC01000320.1:0-1660 GCA_002425885.1 Spirochaetia bacterium UBA5550
ATTTGTGAGCATAATTAACGTATCCGGCTTACTCTCAATAGTTTCAATATGATAAGCATTAAGTTTAAAAGACTCATCATTCAGTTTATGAAGTGTTATCATCATCGCCTTCCCCTCCCCCTTTTTTTATCTATCCCTTCAAGATACTCTTTAAGTTCCATCCTGACAACTTTACCGTCGGAACACCCGGGCTCACCGCAGTCAATCACAGGACAGGGGATTTTCCCGAAAAGATCTTCAAGCCAGTATTTCGCAGCAAGAAACTGATGATTTGTATAAAAGAGGGCCCCGTTTCTCCTGATTTCATAACATCTCCCCCTCCTGGCAGTGCTGATCTCGATATTCACATCCGGATTGAGCCTCCGGGAATCCAGAAGTCTCTTTTCGCTGCTCACAGTGCCGCGGGCATAAAACCTGTCATAAAAGCCCATATCGTTCCCCACCAGAAGAAGCGACGCGGGCCTGCAGCCGGACACAAGAGAAACAGCCTGAGTTGTCACGATACTCCCGGTTGCCACACTGCCAAGATCTCTGCCGGCCATGTCCCACAACTCCGTGTAGGGCTCACCCTCAATCATCCAGTTATAAAAACTGGCATCACCTCTCCATTTTCTGAGATTCGATGGCGACGAGCAGCAGAAGGATAGAAGATGCATACCTTCAGTAGCCAGCCCTGAAAAAAAATCTGCGGGAGTTGTCTCACATGTAATAACAAAACGGGGTTTAATTCCGGAAACGAGAAGCGGCCGGAGCGCCATATCAGAAGCCAGGTAGACAAAATCCATCCTGTCCCTGTATTTTTTAAGGTGCCCTATGTTTCTGTCGAGAGAGGGCCCTGCACCGATTACAACTACATGCTTCCCGCTGAAATCACCGGTAACCCTTCTCAACCCGCCGGAGCAGGAGATCAGGGAGATATTTTTCTCAAGGTTATTCCTTAGAGTTTTCCCCCTTTCACTTTTAAATCCATTATTAAGGTTTGTATAAATATCATTCCGGTTTATCATAGGTTTCTTTTTTTTAAAAGCAGAACTATCCGGAGATAAGCCTTTACAGATCCGGATTAACTTTTATTAATTAGACACTCAACCTCAATGTCCGGAGAGAATCAAGTAAATTATTGAGCGACTTGTGCGCTTAAGGCAGGGGCACAGGGGAGCAATGTTGCGGTTTTTTAGAATTTAGTAATTTTAAGGCTGAGGCTGAGCTAACTTTTAGTCTCCTCCTGAGACCTCAACATGCTGGTTACAAATTTTACTATTTTAGTATAGTCCAGATCGATAGAGTCAAACTCCTCTATAAGCCCCATAAAAAAAACTACAACCTGAATGATCCTGGCTAATGTCTTTTTATCAAGATAATTGGGTTTTTTGTCACTGCCGGTCGTTTCTTTAAGAATGTTTTCAAAAAACATGCGGTGATTTGCAAAAAACTTTTTAAGCATTTCCCTGATAGTTTCATTCTCAAAAGAATAGAGGATTACATTAATAAGAATTATAATATTAGACCTGTCGAGAATAAAGCTTTCAACACTGAGAAGAGACGAAATAGGGGCTATCTCCTCAGAGTTAAGGTCAATCTGAAGTATCCGCCTGTGGTTATGGTCCAGCTCCGAATAGAGCTCGTTGATCAGTTCAATATATATGTCATCTTTGGTCGG
>DINC01000320.1:1709-4744 GCA_002425885.1 Spirochaetia bacterium UBA5550
GCTTCGTCAGCAATTTCCTGAATGGAAATCTGAGAATAAACGCTTTTCTGAAGAAGCCTCTTTAATGCGTCGGTTATCCTCTTCTTCCTTGCCTTGACCTTTTCTTCTTTGGTTGCTCTCAAAATGTTACCTTATACCGTTTTTACTACCATAAAAAAACGGGAATCGATTCACGCAATTAAAAAAAACTGAAACAAGTCAAAAAAACGTTAATTTTTATAAAAATAAGAGATAAATGCATTATTTAACCTTAAAATCTTTCCTTGACATATAATGATATTTATCAGGAAAGNNTTTATTATGAAAAAAGTCTATATAACTGAAAGCGCTGAAGAGACCGAACAACTCGGATTTGACATAGGGAAAAATGCCGTTAATGGTGATGTGATTGCTGTAACCGGAGAACTTGGTACAGGAAAAACCGCTCTTACACGCGGCATTGCTGAAGGGATGGGGATAACTGAAGATATAACAAGCCCCACATTCAGCCTTATGGAGATTCATGAAGGGGAGAAAACACTGTATCATTTTGACCTTTACAGAATTGAGGATGACAGAGAATTCAACAATCTCTGCTTTGAGGAGTACTGGGAGAATGACGGCATCTCGGTAGTTGAGTGGGCTGAAAGAGCAGGGAACCGGCTTCCGGAGAAACGTATAGATATCACCATTGAATATATCAGCAGCACAGAGAGGAGAATTACAGTTGAACATCCTGACAATTGATACAGCAACAGATTTTGAACTTATTTCTGTTACATCAGATGGTAAGACATACGAATTCGCTGAAAACGTAAAGATGTCTCACTCTGTTACAATGTTCCATAGCATTAAGAGCATTCTGGATGAAGCCTCGATTTCAATTAAAGATATATCTCTTATCGGAGTCGGTGTGGGGCCAGGGTCATTTACCGGGGTGCGCATAGCTGTTTCAACAGCTCGAATGATTGCACAGATACTCGACATCCCCCTCATTGGTGTTACTACCCAGGATATTTTTGCAGCGTCAGCTCACCGCGATGACAGAGAGAAGGTGCTTGTGGCTTTTGACGCGAAAAAATCGAGGGTATTCGGAGCCCTTTACAGCGATACTTCAGTATCCTCTCAGAAAACACTCATTGATGCAGGGGACTACAGCATGGAATTCATGCTGAAACCTCTAACAGCCGGAGATAAACTCATCTGCATCGGAGACGGATGCAGCAGATACAGGGATGTTATAGCCGCAGTTGCTGATACAGCAGGATTCAGTTTCAATATTATAGAAGAATTTATACCATCCGGAAGCATTACATCCCGACTGGTACTTGAAAAATACAATGAAGCCCCTGATAAATACAGATTTTATAATAACACGGGCCCGTTATATGCGCGGAAATCTGATGCTGAAGTTGCACTGGACGAGAAAAACAGCGGGAAAGTCTGAGCTTATCTTCTTGAAGACTTCATACTTTTAATGAGTTTTGACTTATACTCCGATTCCATCGGCTTAAGCACATCATAAAATCGTTTCAACTCATCTTTTCTTGAGGAGTTTCCTTCAAAATCCACCCCGATCATAACATTTCCATCGGTATCATTGAACACGGATTTAATATCACCGTAGATTGTAAGGGGAGCCTGAAGTTTAAAAACTATATCGAAGATGAAGCCCTTTGATTTCTGAATATACTTTTTGAGGTCGTTATCCGTGATTTTGAGCTTTGCGCCACCCCTGCTTATATCAACAATCTGCTGATGAACAGAGACAAGAAGAGTGTTGGCATCCCTTATGCGATCAACGAGTTTAAATGACATATCTTTTAATTCAATTACCCTGTCAATACCCATGGTTTCACTCTTTGAAATAGCCTGAAGATACGCGAAGGGGATTGAATTTTCATCCTCGGTGATATAAATTACAGGCACTATTATTATAGACTTAAAACCTTTTTCGATATTTCTTTTAATAAGCTTATCAAGATCTGTTCCGTAAAGACCTGCTATATCAATAAAATCATCGGTCATGGCTTTGTAGGATTCCGGGTTTCCAACATCCTCAATAAACAGTGTTTTACCTGAACTTTTTATATTTTTCAGCACCAGATCCCTGTTATCAAGGCTGAATATATCAATTTTAAATATATCGCAGAATCTTGAATTTGCGGACTGGAATTGATCAATAACCACCTTTATACTTGTGGGGACATTGAACCTGGTCAGGTCAATAGTATGCTTTGAAACACGGAAATTTGTTGCTACAGCATCCCCCTGGTTAACCTTAAACCGGAGATCCCGCCTCCCCTCTGTGGCACGACGGGCGCTTTTAATCTTACATCTATAGTACCCCGGTCCCAGTGTTTCAACAACTTCGAGGTCTATTTCAATATATTTATCAGAAAGCCCGTATATAATGATGTCACCAACCCCTTTATAGTTGGGATCAGTAACTATCATTAAAGTTCTGTCAGGATTATATTCATTAATCATAACTTCCCGCTTGTCTACATCATACTTCATGTAAAGTTTGCGTGTCGAGAACTGTTCTTTAAGGATGGCTATAACATCATCCACAGTTTCGAACTGATTGAAGTTCCTGAGTTTTCGCTGTTCAACCTTAACCAACAGAAGACCTCTAAATCATTAACTTAAAGCATCAGGCATTTTAAATATCGGTTANNNTTTTTCAATAACAATTTACATACATCAAAAAAAAAAGAGGGTATCAACCCTCTTTTTTTTTACAAGTCAGCATCAACGAATTATTTCTTTGGTGCTTTTGCTTTTGCTTTAGCTTTCGCTTTCGGTTTTGCCTTCGGCTTGGCTTTTGCTTTTTCAGCTTCTTTTTTCTTTTCTACAGCTAAGTCTTTTGTAAGTTTAGCTATAGCCGCTTCTTCAGCTTTAATGTCTTTCTGAAGTTTCGCTACTTTGTCTTTCTTTC
The DNA here is from genome assembly GCA_002425885.1 of Spirochaetia bacterium UBA5550. Classification (GTDB taxonomy): domain Bacteria; phylum Spirochaetota; class UBA4802; order UBA4802; family UBA5550; genus UBA5550. Next base: position 4,630 of record DINC01000320.1, read on the forward strand.
TCTTGATGTTATTATCAAGTTGTTTAACACTTGCCATGAAATACACCTCAAAATTTTTTGTAGTGATGCATTATTAACTTAATAATACATTAAACACTTTTAATTGCAAGTAAGG
>DINC01000320.1:4761-18128 GCA_002425885.1 Spirochaetia bacterium UBA5550
CCTTAATACAATGATTATATCGGTTAACCGGTGTTTGCACATTAATAATTTTAAACTTTTTTCTGTTTTATTTATATCTTGACTTAATACCGGACTTTTTTTGATGTTAAAGCCCGGAGAGCAGCACAAAACACCAAGGAGCGGAGTGTATGTCAGCGAAACTGCCAGTAGTATCAATCGTCGGAAGACAGAACGTGGGGAAGTCCACGCTCTTTAATGCATTAATAAAAGACAAAAAGTCCATAGTAGACTCATTCCCCGGACTAACAAGGGACGTTATATCGCATACCATAGTCCATGATTCAGTCAGTTTTGTGATCTCCGACACTCCGGGGCTCGATCTTGCCGGCTCATCAGAGCTTTCAGAGCAGATCCTGGATGGCGCGAGGAAGCATCTTGCCCGAAGTTCGGTGATTGTACTGCTCCTGGAGTCACCGGGGCCCGAATCTTTTGACTTTGAGCTTGCGAATATCGTCAGAAAGATGTCATTACCGACCATTGTAGCAGTAAACAAGATGGACAGCCCTGAAAAAATGGAGAATATGGCGAACTTTTACGAGCTCGGCTTCACCGAGATCATACCTGTATCGGCTCTGCGAAGGTTTAACATCTCCATGATGCTGGATAATATAGTAAGACTCCTCCCTGCTAAAAAAACAGCGATAGCTGAACCTGACCTGAAAATCGCTGTCATAGGGAGGCCGAACTCCGGTAAATCTACACTGTTAAACTCATTTATGGGCTACGAAAGGTCTGTGGTATCCGATATCCCCGGTACAACAAGGGATTCTGTTGATGAAACCTTCACTTATCACAACAAAACAGTGCAGATCATTGACACAGCGGGCATAAGGAAGAAGAGTAAAATAACTGAAAACATCGAATACTACTCCTTCACACGAACAGTTGAATCGATAAACAGGTGTGATGTGGCCATACACCTTATAGATGCCACAGTGGGTCTCACAGAGAATGATAAAAAGATATCTGACGAGATACTTAAAGCGAAAAAACCAATTATTATAGCCATAAACAAGTGGGACGCGGTGGAAAAAGATCACAAAACCTTCAATGAATATAAGGATAAACTTATTTTTAAATTCTACAGGGCTGAAGACTTCCCCATTATCTCTGTTTCAGCAAAAAACAAACAGCGGATTGACAAACTTCTGCAGACAGCTTTCTCTCTTCATGAAAAAGCAAATAAAAGGATCGATACCCCGACACTTAACCGGGTTATATCTGAACTTAAAAGCGTGGGGAGAATACCGCAGCTTGGTGAAAAGATAAGGATCTACTATGCGGTTCAGATAAATACAGTACCGCCTTCATTCAGGTTTTTCGTTAATAACGCTGAACACTTCCGCAAAGACGTTGTGCGGTACTTTGAAAAGGCTCTTAAAGAGGCCCTTGATATGGAAGGTTTGCCTATTGTGATTCAGATTGAGGGGAAAAACAGAAATGACGGGAGGAGAAAACCTAAATCCTGACCCTCCCCTCCATGGATTTTGCTATTGTAGCGCTGTCCACGTACTCCAGGTCGCTCCCCACAGGGAGCCCGTGAGCTATCCTTGTAATACTTACTCCGATTGGCGCGATCAGCGATGCAAGATAGAGAGTTGTTGCATCACCCTCAATTGTGGGGCTCAATGCAAGTATTATTTCGGAGAGATTACCAGCTCCGCACCTTCTGATAAGCTTATTAATGTTTAAATCGTCAGGCCCAACACCATCAAGCGGTGAGATGAGGCCGGAGAGTACATGATAGAGGCCGTTAAAGCCCCCTGCTGCTTCTATGGTGAGAATATCCCTTGCTCCTTCAACAACACAGATAATCCCTTTATCACGCCCCACGTCGCTGCATATCGAGCAGGTTTCGCTGTCGGAAATACCTCCGCATATGCTGCAGAACCTTATATTCTCCTTAAGATCAGTTATTGAGCGGATAAAAGTATCAATATCCCCCTTCCCGAGCTTAAGGAGATGGAAGGCTATGCGCGAGGCACTTTTACTCCCTATTCCGGGGAGCTTTGAGAACTCGCGTGTAACCCTCTCAAGGTAGTGAGACGGAGCTGCCAACCGCAGTACCCTCTCTACTTAAACAGGCTGCCGAGGTCCATGCCTCCGGCGATCTTCTTCATCTCTTCAGCAGAGAATGCCCTGGCCTTATCAACAGCATCATTAACCGCTGACGATACCATCTTTTCGACTTTTTTAACATCGCCGGCTTTAATAAGAGCCTCATTAATTGATATATCAAGAAGACTGAACTCGCCATTAACAGTGGCTTTTACGTTTCCATCCAGGCTTTCACCTTCAATTTTTGTCTTCTGAATCTTCTTCTGGATGTTTTTCATCTCTTTCTGCATCTTCATCAGGTTTCCGATATCACCTAAACCTTTTAACATAACTATTCTCCTTTTTTTATAATCTGCCCGTAAAAGGCATCCTGTAATTTCTTTACTGCCTGGCTCTCCACATCGTAGTCCTCTTTTTCAGGGGAGCGGATCATCTCCGCATCAGGTACAGGGGGGTTCTCACCTTCCGCATCCTGATCATTGCCATATATTTCAGGTTCAGCTTTTTTTGCCGGAGGTTTAACTGCAGCGCCCCCTTTTACAGCAACTTTTATGCCGGAACCCATTTTTGATGAGAGATTTTTTTCTATTAAAGCAATGGCCCCTGCGTCAAGTGTTTTAATATAACCGGAAGCATCTATATCAGAGGGGAAGCTTACAGTAACTGTCCCTGAATCAATGACAGCAACAGCCGCTCTCAGAACTTTATGAAGAGTATTCTGCTTTGAAGCCATATCCCGGAGCATCTCATCCCATGCTTCATTGAATTCAGTTTTTTTTCCCGGGGATGATTCAGGCACCGGAGTTCTTAACGGGCCACTTTTCAATTGAGAGGAGATCGGTGACTCAGCCTGTTGGCCGTTCTGCTCTGCTGCTCCCCCCTCCTCCAGCCGCTTTATTATATCTGCAATAGATGGAGTATCAATAACAGCTGCTATATCGAGGAGGGCCATCTCAAGGTAAACCCTGTCATTGCCGGAGAACCGGAGGTTTTTTACAAGATCAGCAGCTAATTTAAATATTCTGGAGAGCTCCTCGTCACCGAACCCTGCGGAGGATGATTTAAGCCCGTCAATTTCATCCGGGGAGAGTCCGAGTAAACCCTGAAGATCAATCCCGTTTCTCAGTAGACGCAACGACCTGATTGAGTCAACAAGCCCCGATGAATAACGGAAGATATCAATACCTGTTGCAACAATCCTGTCAACCTCACCGATAATTCCCTTTCTGTCGGAAGCCTGTATGTAATTAAAAAGCCTTATGTAGCTCTCGGTCGGCACAACCCCCAGTATTGCAAGTGCATCCTGTTCGGATATTTCCGTACTGTCTCCTGTTGAAAGCCCGGAGAATGATATCACCTGCTCAAGTAACGACTGCGCGTCCCTCATGGAACCGTCTGCTATGCGCGCCACCGGATACAGAGCGTTAGCTGATATGTTGTATCCCTCTTTTTTTACTATGGCTGAAAGGTGATTCACAACAATTTCAATAGGTATTTTTTTAAAAAAATACTTCTGGCAACGCGAAAGTATTGTGTCAGGTATCTTGTGAATCTCTGTTGTTGCGAAGATGAACACAATATGAGGTGGGGGCTCCTCCAGTGTCTTCAATAGAGCATTGAAGGCCTGGGTGGTCACCATGTGGACTTCATCTATTATATATATTTTATATTTCGATTTGGCAGGAGCGAAATTTACATTCTCACGGAGTTCCCTGATGTTATCAACACCGTTATTTGATGCACCGTCGATTTCTATTACATCAAAGGAGTTGCCCTGTTTTATCTCAATGCAGTTTTCACATACGCCGCAGGGCTCGGGAGTGGGCCCATGGACGCAGTTAAGTGCCTTGGCAAGAATCCTTGCCATTGTGGTTTTCCCCACACCCCGGGGTCCGGAAAACAGATACGCATGAGATGTTCTGCCCTGTTTTATACTGTTCTGGATTGTCTTTGATACATGGTCCTGAAATACTACTTCGCTGAATGCCTGGGGGCGCCACTTGCGGGCTATTACCTGGTATGCCATTGGAATGTTAACCAGCCTTTTTTATTCGGAAAGGGGGGGATTCGAACCCCCGGTTACTTGCGCAACACACGCTTTCCAAGCGTGCTCCTTAGGCCTCTCGGACACCTTTCCATGAACGACCTGTAACCTGATAAATGAACACCTTTTCTTTGTCAATTATTTAAAATATCTCTGTTTCGGCAAAGAAATAGCTTATTTCAAACTTCGCTGTATCAGGCGCGTCAGACCCGTGAACAACATTAAACTGAATGCTTGTGGCAAAATCAGCTCTGATTGTTCCGGGATCAGCCTCTTTGAAGTTTGTGGCACCCATAAGTTTGCGGTTAAGGGCTATTGCATCATTCCCTTCAAGCACCATGAGCACAACAGGCCCTTCAGACATAAAGTCTGTGAGTTCATCATAGAAGAATTTACCCTTGTGAACTGCGTAAAAGCCTTCGGCAACAGCTTTAGTCATGTGGGCCTTTTTGATAGCAGCCACACGTAATCCCGCGGTCTCAAAACGTCTGATGATTTCACCTGTAATGTTCTTTTTTACACCGTCAGGTTTGATTATAGATAGAGTTCTTTCCATTGTATTTCTCCTTTTGCCTCTCGCAAAGACGCTAAGGCGCAAAGTTTTAAATATTATACACAGATGAATACAGATTACAAGGATTAACACAGATATTTTATTTTATAAATATCAGTACTATCTGTGTCTATCTGTGTTAAAAACTTTTTATACTTTTATCCGCTTCCCCTTTGCGGCTCTGCGGCTTGGCGAGAGAATATTTTTCTTTTTTCATTCAATTGCCCGGAATTATAAATATGTTTTTGTTTTTAAATCAATAAAAAAAGCTGGTTAAATTGATTTAACCAGCTTTTTTGTTATTGCCCAGAGCGGGACTTGAACCCACACGAGTAATCTCACATGGCCCTCAACCATGCGTGTCTACCAATTCCACCACCTGGGCATTAGTAGCAATAACTTACGTTAGACTAAATACATTCGGCCTGATCTTATGTCAACAATAATTAAAAAAATTTTCTGTTGGCACTAATTTTTTTAAGAGACTCCCGCAAAGCCGCTAAGACGCGAAGTTTAATATTTCTTTTTATATCTTTTAAAACTCTTTTTCCCATTTGCGCCTCTGCGTCTCTGCGAGATAATTTTTTTAATATACTATTTTCAGCACTTCGTCAAAGTAATTTACAAAGTACGCATCAAGTCCCTTTTTTATGTAATCCGGGAGTTCATCAAAATCCTTCTTGTTCTCGTAAGGATAGATGATGGTTTTCACCTTTGCTTTTTTTGCCGCAATTGTCTTCTCTTTGACTCCGCCAATAGGGAGCACTTTTCCTGTTACAGTGAGCTCACCTGTCATGGCTATATTCTTCTTGATCGGCTTGTTCTTTGCCAGTGAATATAATGAAGTGGCCATTGTTATACCTGCTGAAGGGCCATCCTTTGGAGTCGCGCCCGCAGGGACATGAAGATGAATAAAATGATCGGCGAAGTAATCCGCAGCGATCCCATAATCTTCCGCTCTGGACTGAATGTATGTATATGCGATCTCGGAGGATTCACGCATAACATCCTTCAGTTGCCCTGTCTGCTTGAATCCCTTCACTTTTGTATGAATAGCTGTTGATTCTATATACAGAGTTGTCCCACCCATGCTTGTCCACGCAAGTCCCATAACAACACCGGGGATGCTTTTGTCATAAAGCGACTCATCAGTGAATCTGGGCTTACCGAGAAACTCCTCAAGATTTTTGTCAGTTACCGCTATGGTTTCAGTACTCCCCTCCGCAAACTTGCGTGCAGCCTTGCGCATAACCTTCTTTATATTGTTCTCAAGAGAGCGGACCCCGGCTTCACGGGCGTAACCATCCACCATCCCTTTTATTGCGTTATTATCAATGGTAACCATCCCCTTCTTCAGGCCGTGCTCCTTAAGCTGCTTGCCCACAAGATACTTCCGGGCAATCTGGAGCTTCTCTTCCATTATATATCCCGAGAGCTTCATTATCTCCATCCTGTCAAAAAGCGGAGCCGGAATCGTGTCCATTGTATTCGCTGTTGCTATAAAGAGGATGTTCGACAGGTCGAACCTTACATCCATATAATGGTCAAGAAAATTGTTATTCTGCTCCGGATCAAGAACTTCAAGGAGAGCCGATGCAGGGTCACCCTGAAAACTTGCGCCGATCTTGTCAATCTCATCTAACATGATTACAGGATTCGCGACGCCCACAGTTTTAAGGCTCTGAATGAGCTTACCCGGCATTGCGCCTATATAAGTCCTTCTATGGCCTTTGATTTCTGCCTCATCACGCATACCGCCTAACGAGAAGCGGAAAAATTTACGATTTAGTGCCTCTGCAACGGATTTACCGATTGAGGTTTTACCTACACCGGGAGGCCCTATGAAACAGATGATTGAACCGGAGATATTTCCTTTCATCTTACCTGTTGCGATGAATTCAAGAATCCTCTCCTTGATATCATCAAGTCCATAATGGTCACGGTTAAGTATCTGCCTGGCCTTTTCGATGTCGTAGTTATCCTCGGAAAATATTCCCCAGGGGAGCGATGTGAGCCAGTCGAGATAGTTGCGGCTTACACCGTACTCAGCTGAGTGAGGTTCAAGGAGCCGCATCTTGTTCATCTCCTCATCTATCTTCTTTGCAGCCTCTTCACTGAGTTTTAGTTTCGCGATTCTCTCTTCAAACTTTTCGATCTCTGAAGATTTTTCATCTTTTTCAAGGCCAAGTTCCTTTTTAATTTCTTTGAGCTGTTCTTTGAGAAAGAACTCCTTCTGCTGCTTGGAGATTCTCTCCTCGATCTGCTGTGTTATCTTCTTCTGGAGTTTATTTAGCTCAATCTCCTTTTTCAGCAGAATGAGAACCTTCTTCACGCGCTGACGCACGTCAAAAGTTTCAAGTACATCCTGTATCTCCCCGGACTCAGCAGTGGTCATTGAGGCGACAAAATCTGCAAGCTTTCCGGGATCTTCAACACTGAACCTGTTAAGAAAGAGCTTAAGTTCCTCCTGGAAGAGCGAGTTTGTTTTTATGAGATCCTTCACCGAGCTTATGATTGCCATAGAGTAGGCTTTCATCTCGTCAGTAGGTTTGAATTCATCCTCGTAGAAATTATCAACATCCCATCTGATAACAGGGCCATTCTGAATAATTCTCTTGTATGTAAACCTGCCAAGAGCATTGAGCATTACCTGAACTGTCCTTTCATCTACCGGTGTAATTTTGATTATTTTTACGGCGACCCCCACTGTGTAGAGGTCCTCAGTTTTTGCCATGCCGTCATGCTGGTTCTTTATAAGTACGACTCCGCCGATTTTATTCGGTGAATCAATTATCTCCTGGGCGCTTTCGATCATGATATCCCCTGTGAGTATCAGAGGTATCATCATTCCAGGGAATATGGGCCTCTGGGATATCGGTATTATAGTCATACTATCCGGCCTGAATTCCTGGGCCAGTATTATCTGGTTTTCAAGGTTTGTCATTTCATCTGCCATACTGCAACCCCCGTTTTGGAATAAAATAAGTCATTTCGAACCCGCATCAATTCTTCGGGTGAGAAATCTCTAAATCAGAAAAAAATCCTGTTAATCAATCCTTAATAATTTTGTCTCAAAAAAAGAGATTTCTCACATTCGTTCGAAATGACGTCAGAATTATTTAAAATTAATCTGAATATTATATACTTACTTCTTCTCTAAATCCTTAATATTCTTAATAAAATACTTTTCAGTCTGCCATCCGCCTAACGTGAAGATATACGGACTGGATGGTGAAGATGCGTAATACATCTCCTTCTCCTTTTTACTGTAAATGTTAAGCTCATAATCACCGCCTGCTGTTTTCAGCTTAACAGTGCAGACAATGGCGCCCTTGTCAGGTTTCTCCGCAAATGTCGATGCGCGTAGAGGGCTGAAAGAATGCACGATGTTGTTAATCATTGAGGTATTCAGTTCCATGGACTCATACCCTTTACATACCCAGAGAATCTGCTTTGGAGCAGGCGTTTTCCCATCATCGGCTTTCTCTTTCGGTTCCTCTTTTTTGTCTTCCGCTTTAGTGAATATGTACTCCTTACCCGAATATTTTATAATAAATGAGAGGAGTTCATCACCCTTAACATCAAAAATAATTTTATCACGCAGCATGTCAGTTTCAGGTTTAAACTCCGCAGCAGTAATCCCCGAAGCAAGATAAACTTCTTTAGCGTCATTAATCCTTACATACACCTGGTTACCGGTGAGTCCCTGCTTGCCGATCATAAGCTTGCGGAGCTGTTTTCCTCCCGCAGATGCGATAACTTCTACACCCTTATCTTCAGTGAGCTCATACTTATCAAAATAACCTTTTTCTGACACTAAATCAAGGAGTTTAATCTCACTTACCTTTTTTTCAATATCAGAGACCTGAACAGGATCAGCAGTATAGCCCTGTTCATTAATAAGCCACTTGTCACCGGTTTTCGCGAGTTTAAGAGAATAACCTTCAGCCTTAACTGTTATCATGTCGGGTGAGGTATTAAGTTTAACCGGATCAGATACTACGCTGCTGAAATCAATTCTCTGAAATACAATTACTGCCGCAAGAACCGCAGTTATTCCGAGACTTAAAAGGAGTTTTCTGTTCATGCTTTTTCCGCTCCTGCGAATTTCATTTCTATCTGCTTCCGTCTTGAGATTCTTCTTCTCCAGACAACAAATCCCGTAAGTATTATGAATACCGGCACAAGCCCTATATTTATCACTTTAAGCATAAAACGTGTGTTATCCGATGTTTTAACCAGAGGATTGTAGTCGAGACTTTTACTCTTCATTTCAGGAACATAGTGATTACCTGCAAGATAATCGACCATTGAATGCAGAAGTATATCGTTGGAGAAGGCCTCTCCGCCGCCGGTTCCTGCAAGTATTCTTCGAGAGTGATTAATAAAACCTGATGAAGTGATGTCCGATGTCCCTACAACAATAATCTCGCTTTTACCTGATTCAACTGTGGAATCAAGTTTCTTCTGCGCAGTAAGTGAGCTCTTCGCCTTGGTATCCTTCGCAGCCGGAGCCTCTTTCCCTTTGTAGAAGCTGTCAAATTTACCAGAAGCAAGAACAGCAACATTATAGCTTTTAAACTCATTACCTGATGGAGGATTCATGAACATTGGATTGAAATTCATCCTCCCCTCCATGAGCCAGCTTTCAGGTGAAGTGGCAACTAAAACTTCAGAGTTCAATCCTTTATCCTTCAGTTTTTCATCAATATCAATTGATGAACTTTTAAAGAAGAGCGCACTGTTTACATGCTTTGTGATTATACTTTTTTTACTAAGCCCTTTCTTCTCAATCATCGGCATCAGCGGATAATCGCTGATCATTGAGCCCAGGTTTACCTTTGTTGAACTTTTATCAAGCACCACATTCTTATTAACTTTTATACCATAAGAGGCAAGCATATCATCAAGCCCGTTATTTACAGGGACAATCATTGGCTGCCCGCCCATAAACTGCATCTGCTGGTTGTTTATCTCAAGGAATGAATTAACAAAAAGGAGAACCGATTTCCCCTGCATGAGGAACTGGTCCACCTTGAACTTTTCAGCATCAGCGAATGCTTCAGTTGGCCCGTTTATTACAAGGACACTGAGATCATCCGGAATATCCTGTGTAAGGAGATCAACCTCTGCAACCTCATACATGTCAGTGATGATATCGTTAAAGAGCCCGGNNCCTTCTGCATTTCTCTTGTCGTTAAGTTCAGGTATGCCATGACCCCGGACATAACCGATTCGCGGATTTACACTCAGGAGCCCGCTTATGGCTCCATTTATTCTGTCTTCAAGTTTATCTATACCGGTAATTACATTTGTGCCGAAGAGTGTTGGAACCACATCAAGGTCAAGTTTCCTGAACTTGCCCTTACCTTCCAGCACAATACCGAATACAGCTTCACCAGCCGCGACAGATTTGCCGTTCCTCGATTTTGCCGCACCCCACTGGAGACGTGCGAGGCCGTATTGTGCTGCAATAGTTTCAGGTTTTTCAGAGGTTGAGGGATCAATTACACGGAATGAAATCTTCCCGTAATTATGGAGATTGCTTTTTGCCGCAGCATTCTTAACAATCTCCTCAAGCTTATTGATTCCATCAATGGGGAGATCTTTAAGTCGTGAATCGAGATAAAGAGTAAGATTGATCGGTTCCTTCATTTTAAGAAGAGCATCAATTTTCCCTGTCATCTTCGCAATACGGGAGGTTATCTCGTACTCAAGGCCCACTGTTGTGGAGAGGGCATCGATCTTCTCAACAAGGTCAGCATGCTGTATCACAACACCCATGTAGACATTGCGGACTTTCACCTGGTCATTGGCAAATTCCCTGCTCTGCACAGGATTGATGCCGTACTCTGTTGCCTGTGACTCAAGTTTATCCTCGTCAACAATTTCATACGAGAAGTTCCTGTTTCCGTAGAAGTCGTACTCTTCGAGAAGGTCCCGGAGATAACGTGAAACTGCGGCGTGTTCTGCAGGGAGATCATGCGAGAAGAACACCTTGATCTTCAGCTTCTCATCAAGCTCTGATACAATCTCTTTGCTTCTGTCCGAGAGCGAATATGTATCACTCCTTGTAAGGTCAATACGCAGAGTGAATGCCGCAGCCGCTATATTAAGTAATATAATTATCGCTATATTAAGGAAGAACTGAAAATTTTTCTCTCCGCTCTTCATGTTGTTTACAAAACTGTTTTTGAACTGAGCTATTTTTTCTTTGAATGCCATACTCTACCTCCTCTCCTCAACATTCTTCACTGTGAACATAAGGGAAAGAGCGCAGACAGATACAAAGTAGATAACATCACGGGTATCTATAATTCCTCTTGCTATATTCTGGAAATGGAAATCTGTACCGAAGTATGAAACGAAACCGAATGGTGCCGGGAGGAATATGATCACCTTGTCGAGAATCCAGAGAAGGAAGCAGGCCGCCCACGCAGTGATAAATGAAATAATCTGGTTTCTCGTAAATGATGACGCAAGCAAACCGATAGATGTATAAGCTGCCGCAAGAAGAAGCGCCCCGATGTAACCGCCGATAACAGGCCCCGGATCAGGGGAGCCCACAAGGAATACTGTCACAAAGTAGATAAGGGTGGGTGAAAGCATAATTGCTGAAAAAGCCACTCCCGCGAAAAATTTGCCAAGCACAGCATCCCACGCTGAAACAGGGAGAGTCATCAGTATCTCAAAAGAGCCTGACTGCCTCTCCTCTGCAAAGAGCTTCATTGTTACAGCAGGCACAACGAATGAAAGCATAAGCGGAAGAGTCTGGAAGAGCCCCCTCATCTCCGCCTGATTATAATAGAAGAAATCCTTGAAAAAGAAGAATCCTGTAAATGCATGAAATACAGTGATTACTATATATGCAATGGGACTGTTGAAGTACCCTTTAAGTTCCTTCCTCATTATTATGAGGGATTCATTTAGACTTTTCATCTTCACTTCCGGTTGTAAGCTCCCTGAATACATTTTCGAGGCTCAGGTGTTCCTGTTTCATCTCGTATATAACCCAGTTATTCTGCACTGCAAGCCTGAAGAGCTCAGGCCTCACTTCGGCCTGGTGGTCAACTGTAAGTACTGCGGAGGTGAACTCCTCTCCGTCAATGCTTGCCACGTTTTTAACACCGCCGATGCCGGATACTGCTGATTTAAGGGCAATGAAATCTGTGCCGGACACCCTGAAGATTATATCCTTGTCACCTTTAACTGCTGACTGGAGGTTCTCGGTGCTGTCATCAGCGACTATTCTTCCCCGGTTGATAATTATTACCCTGTCACATGTTGCTTCAACTTCTGAGAGGATGTGAGTTGAAAGAATAACCGTTTTGCTCTTCCCAAGTTCCTTTATGAGATTTCTGATCTCCACAATTTCAATGGGGTCAAGCCCGGATGTGGGCTCATCAAGTATCAGTATCTGCGGGTCGTGGATCATTGCATGCGCAAGCCCCACCCTCTGTTTGTAACCTTTGGAAAGTTCATTGATGTTTTTATGCATCACGTCATTGATACGGCAGATGCCGGCCACTTCGGAGATCCTCTCCTCTTCAGTTATACCGCGTATCTCCGCAACATACTTCAGGTAATCATAAACCATCATCTCTGCATAGAGCGGAGCGGATTCAGGGAGATAGCCGATCATCTTTTTAATATCAAGCGTGTTCTCCGCGCTCTTTTTTTCATCAACAGTAATTGAACCGCTGTCAGGTGTAAGGTAACAGCTAAGCATGCGGAGCGTGGTGGTTTTACCCGCGCCATTGGGGCCGAGAAGGCCTGTAATCTCCCCATCCCGGATTTTAAATGAAATGTCATCCACGGCCTTAAAATCCCCGTAAGATTTCGAAAGACCATCAACAGTAATCATTGAAGGACAGCCTCCTGTATAATAAAGAATAATTCATCATGTCATACCCGCGAAGGCGGGTATCCATGTTAAAAGGTTAAATAATTTAACGGGTGCGATTTGAAGTGCAATTCAACCGGAAATCGGACAAATTACAAGATATTTCTGTAATAACTGTATCTTTTTTGTTACATAAAAAAAAGGCTTCAAATTGTTATACATGATCCTGCGGATAAGCTGCCGTTACGGATTTTTTTATAATTTCTGTAATCTCACCAATGTAAAGCCTGTGATAATCATTGTTATAAAATCCGGAGATCGAAGAGTCAAGAAAGTTAGCAGGATCTATATCCTGAAAATATAGTTTTGTACACTCAAGAACAAGTTTAGCTTCATCAAAATGTACTATCCCATTTCCGGTATCGACAGGTGTGAGACCCGCCTCTTTCACTTTGTCAGTATCACGCCCGGACTTAGCTCCGCAGATGGAGAGAGCTTTCCTGTACTTCTCGTCAAAAAATGAAAGGGAATACGATTTGTTTTTCTCCAGAAATTCATAGGTATAACGTGAAGGCCGTACAAATATATAGGAGACAGGCTTATTCCATAATACGCCCACTCCGCCCCATGAGGCTGTCATTGTGTTGAAGGAATTTTTATCCCCTGCTGTAATAAGCATCCAGTCTGAACCTATGAGCTTGAAGGGATTTTCATCAATTCTGTTAAGATCGGTTTTTTCAAATTTTATCATAATTATACCTCTTCTTGAATAATTTAATCAGAAATTAAAATAAAGTAAATAATGTTCACGTGACAAATGTAAGTAAAAATATTACAGTTAAACTGTC
>DINC01000063.1:0-147 GCA_002425885.1 Spirochaetia bacterium UBA5550
TTCATTCGTGAAATGCTATAATTAAACAAAGTGATTCTAATTGTGTATTTATAAGTTTAACATTAATACTTATTCTTTATATAGAAGACCTGTTAAAATTCAAAAAGACATCTATCTCTTTTTTAATGTGGTTTAAGGGGCGGAGCC
>DINC01000063.1:169-9848 GCA_002425885.1 Spirochaetia bacterium UBA5550
CTGATCCTGCCGAAGTGGGCTCTCCTGTGAGTGAGAGATGAAGTTTTTCAACATGTATAATAATACAATACAGATTTCATTGTGTCAAGGAATATCATGCCGCAGCGGTAAAACCTTAATAAAATTATTTATTGATATGGCATAATTCTGTATCGGGCTGTCAATAAGAGGGGTGAATATTCTCTATAAACAGATTAACTTGATTCCTTCCGGGGGTACAGATATATTAATATCAGAAACTGCCGGGTAAGGAGGTTCGGTATGGGTATTACAAGGTCTTTGTCGTCAGAAGCAAGAGATGTTGCACACTCTTTCAGGAAGAAGATAAACCTTTCTGAAGACAGGGTGGATCTTATGAACCACTTTTCAAATGCTGCACTTGAAATTGTGCGGAAAAGCATTAAGAATGATGCGGATTTGAGAATGGATGATATTACTCTTGATATTGATTCTCCAAAAGGTGTGCATTTCAGTGACAGATTAAACTCCATCCCTGAATTCATGGATCTTTTAAACGGAACAGACCTGGAATCGCAGATAACACACCTTGCTGAAGCAGCAAAACACAGATGTAAACATCTGGCAAAACACAGGGAGAAAACAAACCGGAAGATACGGTAAGGCAGTTAAAATACTCCGGTCGAATAAAATAACGTTGAGCTCCTTCAGAATATCTCCAGGAGATCAACAGGATTTTCGAATACCTTCAGGGCGCCGTGGGATATAAGCTCCTCCCCCCCTCTGAATCCCCATAGTGCCCCTGCAGGGTACATCCCTGCGCTTATTGCAGCAGTAATGTCCGAGCCGGAATCTCCGAGGCAGAGTATTTCAGCAGGAGGTATATTCATTATCCCCGCTATTTCAAAGAGCCCCGCAGGGTCAGGCTTTCGCGGCGCGCCGTCACGTTCACCGAACACAGCTTCGAATCTCCATCTGCCGAGGTATTTTTTTACCACAAGCTGTGTAAGCTCATCGATCTTGTTTGAAAGAATCGCTGCCTTTATCTGTTTCCGGCTCAGAGCATCAAGCAGAAGATCAATACCTTCATATGGCCGTGTCTTGTTGTCCCATCTCCGGCCGTACTCCTTAAACATGGCTGTGTAGCATTGCTCTATTATCCCGGATTCCCTCATTTCAGGGGGGAGTGCGGATGTTACAAGGTTTCTCATCCCTCTCCCCACCAGGATTTTATAATCACTAAGGGGATGGACAGGTAAAGACATACTCTCCAGAACAGAGTTCATCGAGTCAGAGAGGTCTTCAAGTGTGTCAAGCAATGTGCCGTCAAGGTCAAAAATTACTGCTTTAAAGTTCATTTTTTATTACATTCCATGTTGAATTTCTTTACATATTCCGGAACTATTGCTATTCAGGAAAGTAATTTTTTACCGGATGAATAAATTGATGATATACCGTTTTACCTCAGGTCTCAGCAGGTTTATTCCTGTTATTCTGTTCACTGTGATTGTTTCCTGCTCATCCTATGATGTGACTCTCCGGGATACGGCAGGGAATACTCTTCTCCATTATGCTGTTTTTTCGGGGGATCCCGATATGGTTAAAAAGATAATTAAATCAGGTGCTGATGTAAATATATCAAATAATTACGGCCTGACTCCTCTCAGGTGTGCGGCGACACTGAACAAAAGGGAGATTGTTGACCTTCTTATAAAACATGGTGCCTGCACAAATTACCAGTCCCCCGCTGCAATGGAAACTTCAGGGAGAGGATTGAAAAAGAATATTATAAGGCATCCGGAGGAGAGGCTTAACTTTTTTCTCACCTTTGATACCGGCAGCGATGATGCCAACCTTGATTATATACTCACAACACTGAAAAAATACAGGATCGTGGCTACATTTTTTACAACCGGTGAGTTCATGGAAAAATATCCCGATGGGATAAAGCGCATAGTGAGGGAGGGGCATGTTGTGGGGAACCACACCTATACGCACAACATGAATTACCCGAACGGGGAGATGCTCCTTAATGAACTCTATGCAACAGAACTCCTTTTTACAAAAATTACAGGTAGAGAGATGGCAAGGATCTGGCGCGCGCCCGGACTTCAGCATATCTATAACCCCCGGGTAATTACTGAGGCCGAAACCCTGGGCTACAGGCATATAGATGTTAACTTAGGATCTGCGGACTGGATTCAGCCAGGGAACCCGGAGTATATCAGCAATGAGAAATTTCTGGAGCTCTTTAAGTCTCATCTTAACATGAAAGGGAACAGTCATGCCATTATAAACAGCTGGAATTTCTGGAACTACTACACCGCTAAGCCTGATTATCACGGCACAATTATGCTTATGCACGCGGGATCTTTCAGGAGTGATGGTAAAGACTTTGTATTCATACTTGATGATGTAATCAGGTATCTTATCAGTGCGGGATACTCTTTTGATAACTGCAGAAGGTTTGAGTATACTCAGTAGCGTACCCGGTTTAAATTAAGTTTTCTCATCCCCGATCTTTACACCTCCGGAGGGTTCTCCCTCTTTTGTCTTGAATCCTTCAATGAGGTTGCTCAGATCCTCCGCTCTTGAAGAGAGTTCTTCAGATGAAGCGGCAATCTCCTCTGCACCTGAGGCTGATTCTGTGGCGAAATCCTTGATCCTGTTTATCGCTTCTTTCATTGATTCACTGTTCGATTTCTGGAATGTGGCAACATCAATGATGTTTCTTGATTTTTCCTCAAGACGCCGCATGGTCTCCTTTATCATTGTATGATTTTTCGCCTGCTGCTCTGTGAGTCCTGCTATCTCCTCTATGGATTTGGAATTCTCAATAATTTTATTTATGATGGAGGAGATAGATTCTCTGATGCTGAGAACCATCTGTTCACCCTCCTGCACATTGTGCCCTATTTCTGAAGAGAGCTGCTGTATCTGCTTAACCTGGCTCGATGTGTTGTCAGCAAGTTTGCCTATCTCTTCGGCAACAACAGCAAAACCTCTCCCTGCTTCACCGGCCCTTGCAGCTTCAATGCTTGCGTTGAGCGAGAGGAGGTTGATCTGATCAGAAATGTCATTAATCATGGTAACCATTTCGTTAATTTTTTTTGAAGATTCAACTATGTGCTTCATGGCTGATGATGCGGATGAGCCCACCTCTTCACCATTGCGTGCGATTTCTATTGAGTCCTCACTCTGTCTGGCTACATTCTTCATATTGTCAGCGATTCTGTTGGACATATCCTCAAGGCCATTAATTGAATCAGCGGCAGAGGATATATCATTCACCTGCTCACCTATATATTCAGTTGTCTCCCCGATGGAATCCAGGACAAGGTTAAGCTCTGATGATATATCACGTACCGAATGTACCTGGTTGCCGCTGCTGTTGCCCAGTGAAACCGAGGTCGCAGTAAGTTCCTCGCTTGATGCGGCAAGTGATGCTGCAGCCCCTTTCAGGTAGTCTATTGTCTTCGCTGATTTTTCTATCATCAGGTTTGAACTTCTGGATATATCACCGATTTCATCATCAGAGTCGAATTCGATCTTCTGTGTGAAGTCACCTTCGGCTACACTACGCAGAATTCTGGATATGATAACAATGGGACGCAGGCTTTTCCTTATCATATAATTTATTCCGATGAATATAATCACTGAACCTGCAATAATAATACCGATGATTACTGCTGTGGCAGTGTATATTTTGCTGTATATATCCTTTATGTCATATCCCACAAGGACTCCGCCCCAGAATTCCCCATTAATAAAAACAGGGGCTGCAACCATAATAGATTCAGCTCCCGTGTCACGTTTATAAAGAAATTTATTTATCCCTGATGGTTTAATCGCATTTCCTAAATAATCCCATATACGGTTTGACCTGCACCCCCCTATATCTTTTTGAAGGTCCCCTGTAAGTTTCATGCTGTATATTGCGTGGTGAAATGGCACATAACCCCTTTTATCCATTGCTGCCGAAAATAGAAGCCCCTTTTTTCGTATTACCATGAACCCGTCGATAATACCTCTTAATGCTTTTCCGAACTCAGGGTCTTCTCCATATTTTGTCATGAAACGTCTGTAATCCTCAATTTTTGAAGGATTAGTTGAGTCGATTTTTTTAAACATTGAGTTCAGGTATTCATCAGTATACTTTCCTCTCTCTTCCGGGACTCCCCAGAGCTGAAGGCATTCATCAATTGACATCTCCCTGTAGTTTTCAGAAAGAAAATCCTGTGCAGTGAATTTCCCCTTATCTATTTCGTTTTTAATCAGTTCTTCAACCTGTTTTGCGGCTGTTAAGGCAATATCTTCAGACTTGTCGTAGTAGAAATAGGTGAGATAGTATGATTTCATCCCTAACCATGATGCGATGGAGGCAAAGACAATTATTACTGCAATTACAATTGAAAGCCGCAGGATAATCCTTTTCGCGAGGCTGGTTTTTTTTCCTGAACTCATAATAAACCTCCATCCCTATTATTCCCCCTTCAGGGAAAATAGAAGTATGGACAATATACAGAGAGATTTCAGTTGAATCAATTTTCAGATAGGATAATGAAAAAAAATAGAAGGGGAATAATGGTTCAGCGAGGCATGGCTTTTACGCCATGCCTGAAAATAATCAGATAGAGAAATCCTTGGTAACAGTTAAAAAGTACTGAGCATAACCTGCACCTACAATGACTTCTTCATTAGAAGCATCTTTAAGGATGGTGGCTGTTACATCAACTTCCGCGCTCAACATAACAGAAAGACCAAGATCCTCAAAAGCAGCACCAAGCCCGATCTCGAAACCTAAACCTGCGGATGCATCCTTTTTTAAGTCAATTTTATTTCCATTAGATTTTAATGATGATACAGGTAGGTGCTGATACCAGAGGCCTGTCTGAAATGCTATTGAGAATGCTGAAACATCGAAAGTACTTAAATCCCGGTAACCTGCAATCCAGCCGTCACCTTCAACTTCGTAATCAGTTTTAAAATCAATATCGGCTATTCCATTAACAGTAGCGCTATCCACTTTACGGTCTACTTTCCAGGTTTTATAGCCTGCATAGAGGAGGGTGTAACCCATGTCATCCTCTTCTGTAAAGAGCTTCAAACCTGCAAGAATTTCAAGAGTTCTGAAATAACCCTCTCCATCTGTTTTAATTGTCTCTCCATTCTGTTTAAGTTCGGTGTCATTGTAATATGCCTGTGTAAAATCAGCTTCAATGGCAAGTATGCTGTAATTAAACAGCGCGCCGAAACCGAAAGAACCTCCCGGGCCGACACCAAGGTCCCCGCGATCATCGGAATTTTCAATTACACCGAAAAGGCTCTGGCCATAACCGGCAGCGCCGTAAATAGAGAGACCCATATTAGTACTGTTAACACCCTCGCCGTCACCTTCCTCCCCTGCGAAGAGAGAAACACTGAACATCAGTATTATTAATAAAGATGAGAATGTTACTTTTAAGAGATTTTTCCAAATTAATTTCCTCCGTAAAGTTATTTAAGATATTCATTAATCTTAATATTGTTACAGGTGAAAGTCAAACATAAAAAGCGCTTTAAAAGACCTGGAGCGGGATACATTATTTATCTTCCGGATAATAATTTTCACCCTCATGAGACTGCTGATAACCGCAAATCAAATCCCTCCTGAAAAATTGACTTAATTCATGTTTGTCAGTATTTTTCGCAGAGAAGAATATGAATAGAGACTCAGGCTGGAGGTGTTATGAAAAATATACTGGTAACAGGGGCTCTGGGGCAGATAGGGAGCGAGCTTGTTCCGGAATTAAGGAAAAGGTACGGTATAGACAGTGTTACATCCTCTGACATCAGAAAAGTTCCCGGGAACCCGGCAATGGAAGAAGGCCCTTTTATGCTCCTTGACGCCACATCACTCCCTGACCTCAGCGCTGCTGTAAAGAAGTGTCACGCGGATACAATATTCAATCTTTCAGCCATACTCTCAGCATCAGCGGAGGCGAATCCGATTACGGCATGGGACGTGAATATGGGGAGCCTCATGGCTTCCCTTGAAGTTGCAAGGGTTGAGGGGTGCGCGCTCTTTACACCCAGCTCAATCGGGGCATTCGGGCTCTCCACACCAAAGAAGATGACACCGCAGGATACGATTCAGCGCCCTGCCACAATGTACGGCATTACCAAAGTTACAGGTGAACTCCTCTGTGATTACTATCACTTTAAATACGGTGTTGACGCAAGGGGTGTCAGGTACCCCGGGATTATATCAAGCGAGGCTCCTCCCGGCGGCGGAACAACAGATTACGCGGTGGAGATATTCTATCATGCTCTTCAGTACAGAAAATATAAATGCTTTCTCAAACCTGATACCATGCTTGACATGATGTTCATGCCGGATTGCATCAATGCCGCTGTAATGCTTATGGAGGCATCACCTGAAAGGCTTCTTCACAGAAATGCTTTTAATGTAACAGCAATGAGTTTTACACCTTCAATGCTTGCGGCGGAGATACGGCGCCATATCCCTGATTTTGAAATAATTTATGGCCCTGACCCTGTACGGCAGTCAATAGCAGATTCATGGCCAGACAGCATGGATGATTCTGCTGCACGGGTGGAGTGGGGATGGAGGCCATTATGCGGACTTACCGAGATGGTTTCTACAATGCTTCACCGTTTGTCAGAAAAACTTAATATTAAAATATAAAAGGAGCTCCCCATGTCACTTGAAAAACTTAAAAGTGTTCTTGCTTTTGAAGTCTATGATATAGAAAAAAGGGGTACAGCCAAAAGCGCGGAGAATATCGTAACATCTGTAATAAAGCCGTCGGGTGAAAAAGGCACAAGGTACACAATACAGGGCGCAGGGAATATTGAATTTTTGCGTATGAACTCCAACTCCTACCTGGGGATGTCTTTGCGTGATGATGTAATAAATGCCGGTGAGGAGGCGTCAAAGTCTTTCGGCACAGGCCCGGGCGGAGTCCGGTTTATATGCGGCACATATTCTGTTCACAGAGAGCTTGAGGATAGGCTTGCGCGGTTTCACAAAAAGGGGGCGTGCATACTCTTCTCCTCCGCATACATGACATCTCTGGGAGTCATTACATCACTTACCACTGAGGGTACTGTGCTTATCAGTGATGAACTGAATCATAACTGCATCATAAACGCGATGAAACTCTCGCGCCCCGCTGCCAGGTTTATTTATAAGCATAATAATTTAAAAGACCTTGAGGAGAAGCTTGAACAGGCAGCCGGCGCAGGGAGAAGGTGCCTTGTAATAACTGACGGAGTGTTCTCCATGCGCGGGGATTACGCTCCACTTGGTGAGATAAAAACATTATGCTCCCGCTTTGATGATACCTTCGATGAAGGAATAGTGACAATCGTTGATGATTCTCACGGTGCCGGTATATTGGGGAACAGCGGCAGAGGCACAGAGGAGGAGAGCGGCGGCGCTGCTGACATCCTCATCGGAACACTGGGTAAAGCATTCGGTGTGAACGGTGGCTATGTCGCCTCAGGGATGGAGGTTGTGCATTATCTCCGTGAGGTATCGCCTATGTATATTTATTCAAATCCCATAACAGTTGCGGAGGCTGCATCCGCATTAAAAGTCCTTGATATACTTGAAAGTCCGGAAGGTGAAGCGCTGATTAAAAAGATTAGAATGCTCACCTCAAGGCTTGAAAAGGGGATAACCGGGCTCGGGTTTAAAACAATAGAGGGGCCTCACCCGGTAGTACCGCTTGTAACCGGTGATACTGACGTTACAAGAAGAATGGTTGAGTTCCTGAAAGGGGAGGGTATACTTGCAACAGGTATATTCTATCCTGTAGTTCCAAAGGGGAGTGAGGAGATACGTTTCCAGGTAAACGGTGACCATACAGAGTATGATATAGATTTTCTTATTGATGCATTAAAAAGATTCCCGGAGTAGAATTATATGAAACGACATATTCCATTCAATAAAAGATCACTAAGTATACTCACAAAAAAAGGATTAATTACTTGCCATCCTCCCATAAAAGTGTTATATTGATACATTGCTCGTTATTGCTTGTATAAAGGGGCGGAGTGTATGAAAAACAACGGTAAAGTTCAGCTTTCAATGCTCATGAATACAGGGGATAGAACTGCTGTTCTTGACGAGGTCAGAAGAATATTTCTGATGCATTATGACTATGAATCATTCCGTCAGGTGGAAAATGCATTTGGAATAATATGTTCGCTTTTTGACGGGATGTTCCCCGGATACAGAAAGTGCAACACCGAGTATCATAACCTTACACATACACTTGATGCGCTCCTTGCAGCCTCCAGACTTTTGGACGGCAGAATTTCTTTAAAAGAAAAATTTGATGTTAAACTGGCGATTAATCTTCATCTTGCAGCTCTCCTTCATGATACAGGTTATATTCAGGAGGATTGGGACCATGAGGGTACAGGCGCTAAATATACAAAAATTCATGTGGAGAGGAGCACAGCCTTTGTTGAAAAGAACGCCTCCAATTTCCACCTGTCACAGGCTGATGTAAAAACGATATCATGTCTTATACTATGCACAGGGCTGAAAGCTGACAGTCACAGGGGGCTTAAAGGGGAGATGCTTGAGGCAGGCGCCATGCTTGGAACAGCGGATCTTCTTGGTCAGATGTCAGACAGGGCATACCTGGAGAAGCTTCTCTTCTTATATTATGAATTCCGCGAGGCTGAGATTGAGGGATTCAATACAACCTATGATATTCTCAGGAATACACTGGCTTTTTATGAAACAACCCTTGAAAGACTGGATGGCCCGCTTAAGGGGAGTTATGAGTATGCCCTTTATCATTTCAGGCTAAGGCACAATATCGATGATAATCTCTACATGACGGCTATACAAAATCAGATGAAGTACCTCAGCAATATTATTGAAGATGAAACAACGAACTTCAGAAACAAGCTTAAGCGTCTTGATGTAGAAAAGATGGAGATGGACTATACTATCTCAAGGAAGTATGTCTGAGAGTTTCAGTTTCAGGCTGAAGTAATTTTAAAAGTCTCTTTACTAAAAAATATTTATTATTTAACCGCCCTTCTTATCCAGCTGTCCAGATAATCCAATTGTTCCGGTGTATGAAAATAATGCTCACCATTATCCATAATGGTTACATCACAATTAAATTTTTCTGAAAAGGAATTNNAAACAGTTCTTTCTGTAAGATTATCATTCGCGCCATACAATATAAAAGTTCTGTTATTCCATTTATCAATTGGATGTTCCTTTACATACTGATAATAATTCCAGGATAGTTTCTCTCCGAAGGAAGTCTGTATTTCACCCTTTTGTTTTAATTCCTCTTCTGAGACATCAGCCCATGTCATCATATTCCGGATCAGCCGTTCCATGTTAAGTATTGGAGAAAGAAAAAGGGACCTTTCAAAACTGATATCCCGGTACGCTGTTAAACTGAAATATGCCCCTAAGCTGCATGCGTATAATGAAAAACTTTTGTATCGGTCCTGAACAAAAGAGTATATAGTATTTAAATCATGTACCCCGTTTTGGACTGTACATTCATACGGTTCATTTACGCGGTCCCCGTGCTCAGGGAGATCAAAACTGATTACCTGGTAACCGTGTTCTGCAGCAATGTTTGCGAAATTTTCAGCTTCCTCTTTCCTTGAATGTTTTCCATGAATGGATATATATAGTTTATCCGATTCAGCACCATAAAGAATTGCCGGTATATTT
>DINC01000064.1 GCA_002425885.1 Spirochaetia bacterium UBA5550
TACTGAAAGATTTGCAAAGAATTTTAAGAGAGGTAAATACAGGTGAAAGTTTTAATTGCGGGGGGATACGGATTTCTTGGGCAAAAGTTAGTAAAAGATCTGTCTGATTCAGGGTATAGTGTTACTGTTGGAGGAAGACGCAATCCTGATTCAGTAAATTCTGATGATACAGGCCATCTGACAGCGGATTTTACGATCCCGGGGGAGTGGCAGAAAAAGGTCGTGGATTTTGATGTTATTATTAACCTCGTGGGTGTTAATATTTTCCAGAGATGGACCCCCGAAATTAAGAAGAGCATATATGACAGCAGAATTCTTTCCACCAGGAATATTGTTGAAGCCCTCAGGGGAACAGCAGGAAAGAAAAAAATATTCATAAATGCCTCAGCTGTGGGAATTTATGGCGACAGGGGTGACGAGGAGCTTGATGAAAACTCTCCGGCGGGGGATGATTTTCTTTCAGAAGTCTGCCTCAACTGGGAACTGGAGGCTTTAAAGGCCTCAGAAGCAGGGATGAGGGTGGCGATTTTGAGGTTTGGTTCAGTTTTCGGCCGTGATGGCGGGGCTTTCCCTGAGCTGAAAAAAACATTCAGGCGGTTTATGGGTAGTAAGTTAGGTAATGGAAAGCAGTGGTTTCCGTGGATTCACGTTGATGATGTGACAGGAATTATAATCAGGATAATAAAGAATTCAAAGATGTCAGGAATATACAACGCTGTTTCTCCCGGCGTTCTTACCAATAAATATTTCACTGACATCATGGCTGATGCAGCAGGCAGGCCTGTGCTTCTCCCTTTTATACCGGGGTTCGTGCTTAAAACAGTTTTTGGCGAGTTCGGCGGGTTTCTTGTTAAGGGGCAGAGGGTAATGCCGGTAAAACTTCTAAATGAAGGTTATAAGTTTAAATATACAGATGTAGGGAAAGCTGTAAAATCCCTTCTCTGAGGGGGCAGCAGCTTTAATGAATAGAGTTTTAAAAACGAAGTTTTGAAACCGCTGATAATTCATTTTTGCCGGAATGTATAGATCTATTTTGCATGAGATATATATACAGGGAAATTAATATTGACAAAAGGCGGAGTGTTTTTAGGATAATCCTTTCAAATTGTCTATTTTATTGTATATTTGAAGAAAACACTGTTAAGACAATATAAAATCAGAAAATATTAATGTAAGAGAGGTAATTTCCGATGAAAAGGACATTTCAGCCGAGCAAATTAAAGAAATACAAGAAACATGGCTTCAGAGCAAGAATGGAAGATGAGGATGGAAGAAAGATTCTCATGAGACGTAGAAGAAAGGGAAGAAAAAAGCTTACAGTATCGGACGAAAAAAGGATGCCCAAATAATTAATTAAAATCATGATGTGAAAAGAGCATATTCATTAAAAGGCAGGAAATCATACAATTCAGTTTTTTTAAAGGGAAGAAAGAAAAGGGGCAAAGGTGTTATTATTTTCGTTATAAAACGAAGCATAATCGAAAAGCCTGATAATCGATCAGAATTCAGAGACATTAAAGTGGGAATTGCGGTAAGCAGAAAACTGGGTAAAGCTAACAGAAGAAACTGGATGAAACGAAGAATCAGATCTGTATGTAATGAGTTTATNNATTATCTATTATAATTAAGCCCGGACAGGAGTCTCTGAAAATGAGTTATGAAGAGCTCAGGAGTGATATTATAGGAGTATTAAAGAATTCCGGGGTCATAAATGAAAGCGGTTGAATACATCATCAGTCTGGCCGGGAGATTTTTCTCTCTGACAGCTGTTGTTTTTATTAAATCATATAAACTGTTTATATCTCCGTTATTGCCTGGCGCCTGCAGATATTACCCTACCTGTTCGATTTATTCTGAACAGGCAATCAGACGTTTCGGATTTTTAAAAGGGGGATTTCTTGCTGCAAGGAGGGTTCTGTCGTGCAATCCTTTTGGCGGCAGCGGGTATGACCCTGTGCCTGAGACTTTCAGTTTCAGGAAATAAATAGACTTATTCAAAACTTTCCTTAACCTGCCGCATTTTTTCACATCATATTACTGGATGAATTTTCAGTTCATGTTACAATATTGCTGTTAAAGGTAAAATAAATGGAAAAAAGAACTCTAATTGCAGTCCTCCTTACAATGCTTGTATGGGTAGGCTGGTTCTGGTATTTTTCACCGGAACAGGATCAGAATAAACAGGTAATAACTCAGGAACAGGTTCAGGACACAGCAGGGGTTAAAGAAAGCACTGAGGCAGGGCCGGATTCACCGGTAAAAACATCAACAGCAGTTCTTTCAGCAGTTTCAAAAAATCTTAAGGAAGAGAGTATTGTTCTTAAGACAGGTAAATTTAATTTTGAACTACAGAATCGCGGTGCTTCTATAAAGAAGGCTAACTATACAGACAGAAACATCGAACTCGCTCTTAATGAGAAGACGTTTAACTCTAATGGCACGTTTGATTTTGCTGTCCATTTTTCGGAAGATGATTTTCTCAAAGGGAACAGCCTCGCCGGTAATCTCTGGGATTACCAGAAGATTGATGAGCATACAGTTAAGTTCTTTACTGAAATTTCTTATGAAGGCGCCCCCCTCAGGATTGAGAAACTCTATAAATTTACTGATAAAGGGTACGATTTTACAGTTGAGTATAAATTTATAAACAGGGGGAGGCAGCCCTTTAAGTTTAAAGGCAATGAAGCTATCTTTTCACCTTCAGACACTCTCGGCCCGAAACTTAATTACAATAACAGAAATAATCATATGATGGGTATCTACTCCATTGCTGATGATTTTGAAACAGTTATGAAGGGGGGCGGATTTTTTTCCAAGGCCGGAGAGTTAAAGAAAAAAGAGGGGAATGTTGATTATACAGGTATCATGAGCAGGTATTTTCTTCTCATAATGATGCCTCAGCAGTTTGCTCCCAAAGGGATGGTCTTTGACAACAGAGACCATCACGGATACAGAACAGGTATGACTGTGGATATGGGTGAAATTGCCCCTGGCGGTGAAGCTGTTAAATCTTTCAGGATCTATCTGGGGGAGAAAGACAAGGAGATGTTGGGTGCAGTTGATCCGAAGATCGTTGATGCATCTGATGTAAGCACACTCATTGAGCCTATAAGGTATTTTGTAATCTGGGCGCTCATGGGCATCAATAAACTCTTCGGGAATTTGGGATGGTCTCTGGTAGTATTCTCAATCCTTACAAAAATTGTGTTTATGCCGCTGACCAAAAAATCAACAGATTCAATGAAAAAGATGCAGGAGCTTGCTCCGGAAGTTAAAAAGCTTCAGGCAAAGCTTAAAGATAAACCGGACGTACTTCAGAAAGAGACAATGAAACTCTATAAGGATAACAAGGTTAATCCTATGGGTGGCTGTCTGCCGCTCCTTCTTCAGATGCCGTTCTTTTTCGCGCTGTACAGCGCACTTATTAATTCAATAGATCTCTGGAACGCGCCGTTCATGCTATGGATGCAGGATCTTTCAATGCCTGACACTGTTGCAACTATAGCGGGTTTTGATATCAACATTCTCCCTCTGCTTATGACTGTTTCTACCGTCATTCAGCAGAAACAGACAATGATGGATACCGGTAATCAGCAGCAGAAAATTATGATGTATATGATGCCTGTAATTATGCTCTTTATATTCTGGACAATGCCTTCAGGGCTTGTTCTTTACTGGTTCCTGCAGAATCTTTACCAGATATTGAATCAGGTTGTAGTTAATAAAATAGGAAAAAAAGCTTAAATGGGAGATGAAATATATCTAACAATTTTTTTTCAGGAGGCTGAATTATGAAAGTAATAGAGGTAGAGGGAAGGACATCTGATGATGCCACAAAAAAAGCCTTAGCTGAATTGGGAATCAGGGATTCCTCTAAAGTAAATGTCGAAGTTATCGATCAGGGGAAAAGCGGAATTTTCGGATTTGGTGTATCAAGACCTGCAAAAGTAAGAATATATTATAATGAAAGCACAGAGGATGTTGGAGATAGAGTAAGGATAATGCTGGTTGAACTTCTTCAAAAGATGGGGATTGAAGGGGGAGTAAAAGATCTTAAAGAGGGTGAAAGTAAAGTCTACGTTGAGCTTGAAAGTAAAACCAGTTCAGGGCTGATTATAGGTAAGAAGGGGAAGACTCTTGAAGCTCTTCAGTTTATGATAAACCTTATGATTAATAATGTCACGGGTAGTGACAAGAAGATTATTCTTGATATTGAATCATACCGGGACAAGAGAGAAAAGGCACTCAAAAAAATGTCGAAGGATATGGCATTCAAGGTTATAAAAAGCGGAAGACCTCTCACCCTTGAACCGATGAATCCTTTTGAAAGGAGACTTATTCATCTGACGCTGCAGAATGATAAAAGAGTAACTACAAAAAGCGAAGGACAGGGGATATACAGGAAGATTAAGATTTCTCCTGCAAACGGCAACAGAAAATAATCATGCTTGAAGATACAATTTGCGCACCGGCCACTGCGCCGGTAAATTCATCACTTTCAATAATAAGAATAAGCGGCCCGGAATCATACAGGGCCGCTTATAGTTTATTCTCACGGCCTGAAAAAATTGCGCACAGGTTCGCGGCTTACGGATCAATTGTGTCAGGTGATGAAGTCATAGATGATGTGATCCTTGTGTACTACAAGGGGCCCTCGAGTTTCACCGGTGAGGACATGGTGGAGATATTCTGTCACGGTAATCCGATCGTTGTAAGCAGAATAATAAAGCTTTTTTTCTCGCATGGCGTAAGATCTGCTCAGCCAGGTGAATTTTCAAAGCGTGCGTTTTTAAACGGCAAGATGGATCTCACTGAAGCTGAGGCGATCAATTCTCTTATCAATGCAAGGAGCGACTGGGAGATTAAAAGATCCCTGGAGCAGATGCACGGGTCACTCACAAAGGCTGTTGATGATATCCGCAATAATGTCATCATCCTTAAGGCTGACCTCGAGGCGGGGATAGATTTTATTGACCAGGACATTGAGTTTGTTTCTTATGAACGCGGCATAGAGATTGCTGAGGCTGTGAAGATTAAACTCTCCGATTTTTTAAAGAGATGTGTTACAGGGGAGAGAGTTTCGCGCGGTGTTGATGTTATTCTTGCCGGGCGGCCGAATGTGGGTAAGTCAAGCCTGCTTAACCTTATTCTCAATGAAGAGAGGGCAATTGTTTCTGATATCCCCGGCACAACGCGTGATCTCATTCGTGAAACAGTGCAGGTGGGGGGCGTAAGAATCAATCTGACAGATACCGCAGGTATAGCCTCAACTGATGATGATATAGAAAAGATAGGGATTGAGCGTACAAAAAGAAAGATTGCAGATGCTTCACTTGTGCTTGCTGTTATTGACGGAGTCGCAGGGGTAACTGCAGAAGACCGGGAAATTCTCAACTCGGTCAAAAATAAAAAGATAATTTATGTCCTCAATAAAGTGGACCTGATAAACAGTGATAAAATTGAGTCATTAAAAAGTGAAACAGGATTTAACTTCATTCCTGTTTCTGCAAAGTTCGGCAACGGATTCAGAGAGCTTGAGAAAGCAATTTCTGAAGTGATTAGCAGTGAGTTTGTGGATTATGATAATTCATTTCTTGCTGATGCAAGAATCACCGGCATTCTTTCAGATTCTATTCTGATAATTGAAAGGGTGATTTCACTTTTCCAAAGAAAAGAACTGCCGGAGATTATAGCTTTTGATCTGAATGAACTCGCAGATAAGCTTTCAGAAATAACAGGTGAGGTTTCACCTGATGATATTCTTGGTTCAATTTTCAACAGGTTCTGCATAGGGAAGTGATTTATTAATTATCAGTCATAACTTGAACCGTCCCAGCAGTGTGTGCAGAGCCGTTCCTTCGGAAGCCCGATTGCTTCCACAAGATCATCAAGTGTCTGATAGCGGAGGCTTGTGAGCTTCAGTTTTTTACAGATATGCTCAACCATCGCCTTATGCTTCTCTGAACCGTCATTAGCATATTCATTAAGATCTTTTGTTTCGGAACCTTCAATATGAAGTATAGCTTTTCTCCCTGCGAGATCAAGAGTTGATCTTGAGGTTGAAAAATTCAGGTATTCGCAGGGGTATATCAGGCAGGGACAGGCTATACGCATGTGAATTTCCCGTGCCCCGTATTCATGAAGTATCTGCACGTTGTCCTGAAGCTGAGTTCCCCGTACAACTGAATCATCACAGAAGATTATGCTTTTATTCTCAATAAGCTCACGTATGGGTATAAGCTTCATCCTGGCTACAAGATCCCGCATCTTCTGGTTTTGCGGCATGAAACTGCGAGGCCATGTGGGTGTGTATTTCACATAGGGCCTCATGTATGGTATGCCTGATGCGTGAGCAAAACCGAGTGCATGTCCGATCCCTGAATCCGGGATACCCCCTACGAGGTCAGCACTGACATCTTCACGCCTTGCAAGTGCGGCTCCGCATTTGTATCGTACCTGCTCAGTATTAATCCCTTCATAACTGGATGCAGGGTATCCGTAATAAACCCATAGAAAAGAGCAGACCTGCATTTTATCGCCAGGCTTTTCCACCTGCTCAACTCCCTCTGCTGTCATAAAAAGAATTTCGCCAGGCCCGGCAAAACGGTCTACTTCGAACCCGAGATTGGGGAAAGAACTTGATTCTGAACTTGCTGCAAAGGCATCCCCCCTTTTACCTATAATAAGCGGAGTACGGCCCAGCTTGTCTCTGGCTACATAAATTCCTTCTTCAGTGAGGAGCATCATGGAACAGGAACCTTTAATACGGTTCTGGGCGTATTTAATTCCCTCTTTGAAACTTTTCTGAAGGCTGATAAGTGTTCCTACAATTTCTGTGGGGCTCGGCCCGCCGCTGTTTGTTTCGGATAGATGAATGTTCTGTGTGAAAATCTCTTTTACAAGGTCATCTATATTATTAATCTTGCCAACCATAACAAGTGCGAAACGCCCAAGGTGTGAAAAGAGTACTATGGGTTGTGCGTCTGTGTCGCTGATAACTCCCACACCCATATTCCCGGTGAGCTCGCCGAGTTCAGGCTCAAACTTATTTCTGAAGTAGGCATTTTCAAGATTGTGTATTGTTCTGTGAATTCCGTCATTATCTATGGTAGCAAGGCCGCCTCTTTTTGTGCCGAGATGTGAAAGATAATCTGTTCCATAGAAAAGTTCGTTAATACAGTCCGTTTTTGAACTGCACGCAAAAATACCACCCATGACGGCTCCTGTTTATGTACGAAGAAATTTAATTTTGAGGTATTCAATCCGTTTAACATCTGATCTGTCAATGAAAATCTTCGATTTAAAAAATCTGACACGAGGCGGGAATCGGGTTTAAGTGATAGTATAAAATTTTAAAAGCTTCCTGATAACAGGTCCTCTGCGAGAACCTGTTATCAGGGTAATTTATTAAATAAAATAAGAAATTATTTGAGCCAGTTGTCGACTTTTTCTTTATTCTCTTTAACCCATTCACGGGCTGTTTTATTATAATCAGCGCGTTTTTCCTGGTTTGCAACCATTACTTTTGATATATCAACATTGCTCCAGTTGAATTTATCAAGAAAGTTGTAAACTTCAGGCATGTCATCCTTAAGCCCTTTTCTGACAACAGTATTGATTGTCTCTTCTGCTCCAAACTCATTTTTAGAATCTTTAAGTATTTTAAGATCCCATCTCCCGAATTTCCAGTGGGGAGCCCAGCCTGTAACAACGATCCATTCTTTTTTATCAATTGCATCTTTAAGGGCTGCCGTCATTGTTGCTCCGCTCCCCTCAATAAGCTTTGCATCAACTCCGTTCTTCTTAATGTACTTCTCTGTGAGTTTCATAAGCCCTGCGCCTGGGTCGATTCCGATTATCTGATTATTGAACTTCGCGATGTTGCTGTTAAGATCAGTCAGGGTATCTATAGTAACATAAGATGGTACTACAAGGCCGATTTTCGCGCCTTTAAAGTTCGGGCCCAAATCTTCAATGTTGTTTTTTACTTTTGCAAGGTAGTCTGCATGGGTAACAGGAAGCCATGCAGTAGTCATTGCATCAGCTTGCCCTGAACCTATTGCCTGCCACATTGCAGCAGCAGCCACAGGTAAAACTTCTACTGTATAGCCGAGCCTCTCTTCAATTACGGCTTTGGCAACATGCGTACTGGCAACGGCACAGTCCCATTCAACATAAACAAGTTTTACAGTTCCTTTACTCTCTTTTTTTGTGCATCCTGTAAAAACAAATGCCGTTAAAGAAAAAGAAATCAATAATAATGTAATTTTTTTCAACATATTCATTCTCCTTTGTTGTGGTTTTAAAAATATTTATTGATGACATGGAGTGTTTCTGCGAGAATGAAACACTCCATCGATGTGCTTAGTTATTTTTTTTACGCATATTTTGCGTTATACGATCAAGTATTATTGCTATTATAACAACAGCTATTCCGGCTTCAAATCCCATGCCTGGGCGCAGCCTCTGGATTGCTCTCCACACTTCACCGCCAAGTCCGCCGGCACCGATCATTGATGCTATTACCACCATCGAAAGAGCCAGCATTATTGTCTGGTTGATACCTGCCATAATCGTAGGCATGGCCAGAGGCAGCTGTATCTGAAATAGTTTCTGTTTTTGTGTCGCACCGAAAGAATCAGCGGCTTCTATATACTGATTAGGCACCTGTTGAATCCCCAGACAGGTAAGCCGTATTGCCGGAGGCATTGAAAAAATTACTGTTGTAAAAACTGCCGAAACTACGCCAAGCCCGAAAAACGGTATTGCCGGAATAAGGTAAACGAATGCCGGCATTGTCTGCATAAAGTCAAGGATTGGCATTATAACTTTTCTGGCCAGTGCGTTAATAGCTGCGAGAATACCGAGTGGGATACCCGCAATTATTGATAAAAATGTTGAGATTAAAACAAGGGTCAGAGTTGATATCGAAGCTGACCATAAACCCAGGTTCCAGATAAAAAGCAAACCTATTGCTGTAAATATTGCAATCCCTCTTGTACTGAAGTACCATGCAAGAATCACAAAAAGAATTATTAAAACAGACGGGTGTATAAACATCAGAAAATCATTTACGGAATCGATACCAATCTTCATAACAGAAGAAATAGCTTTTGTTATAAAAGAAAAATTATTTGTGGTATAATCAATAAAAGAATCGACTGCGACATCCAGTGGTAGCTTTGGTATTATCATTGTGACACCCCTCTTTCAACAAGCCCGGCAATAACTGAGCCTCTCGCAATCATTCCGAGCATTCTGCTGCTCTCATCAATCACAACGAGGGGGTATCTTGAATCCGCAATAACAGGCATAATCTCCTGTAGCGGAGCATCAGGCGGTACCTGTAATTCCGTAATCTCTTCAATGATGTTCTGGAGATCCTTCTCTCCCCTGTCTACAGCCTGTTTTGCTCTTTCGGCAGAAACGACACCTTTGAATAACTTTGACTTATCAACGACAAAAATGCTTGATATACCTTTTTCCTTCATCGTATGCAGTGCTGTTTTAGGGCCATCCTTGCCATAAATAATCGAACTGCATTTTATCATAACATCTTTAGCGGTGAGCACTCTGGTGAGGTCCACATTTTCCACGAATTTTTCAACATATTCTGTAGCGGGATTGGTAAGGATTTCTTCAGGAGTTCCAATTTGAACAATTTTTCCATCCTTCATTAAAATTATTCTATCACCGATTTTAAGGGCTTCATTTAAATCATGTGTAATAAAGATTATTGTTTTTTTTACCTTATCTTCGAGGCTCAGGAGCTCATCCTGCATTTCTGTCCTTATAAGAGGATCGAGTGCGCTGAATGCTTCATCCATAAGCAGGATGTCGGGGTTAACAGCAAGGGCTCTCGCAAGTCCAACCCGTTGTTGCATCCCCCCGCTTAGTTGTGAAGGGTAGTAGTCAGCCCATCCTTTAAGGCCAACTAAATCAAGGGCTTCGAGTCCCTTTTCAACGCAAATAGCCTTATCAGTTTTACTTATCTCAAGACCGAAATACGCATTTTCCAGAACAGTTTTATTCGGGAAAAGTGCGAACTGCTGAAAAACCATTCCGAACTTATGTTGTCTGAATTTTCTAAGTTCTTCTTCGGATAGTGAAGTCACATCAATATTATCTATTATAATTTTTCCTGATGACGGTTCATAAAGTCTGTTTATACATCTGAGGAGAGTGGATTTGCCGCTTCCTGATAATCCCATTATAACGAGGGTCTCTCTGTCATAAATTTCAAAAGAGGCGTTGACAACTCCCACAGCGCATCCTGTTTTTTCAAGAATAGCGTTCTTGGTGTCTCCTTCTTTTAACATCTTTAAAGCAGTTTTTATATTTGAACCGAAAATTTTATATACATTTTCAACTTTAATTTTAACCATGACCGGACCTGATTGTATCTGTTACTAATTTTGATTTAATTTCATTGAATCGCAGGGATAAAAGATCTACAAAATGCCTGAAATATTAATAACTTTTGAAATGATATAGTGTGAGGAGGACATGTCAATACTGCAAAAGTATTAGATTGCCGGGGAATAGTTACTATTATGGGNNCAGATAAACGGGGATTTAAATTTCTATTAAATTGTTTTTAATAGCATAAACAACAAGTTCTGAACTTTTATGGACATTAAGTTTTTTCATTATATTTGCTCTGTGGACTTTAACTGTGCGGGGAGATATCCTCAGGCATTCGGCTATATCATTTCCACATTTACCTTCAGCAATCAGTTTAAGGACCTCTCTTTCTCTTCCGGTTAATATCTGAAATTGTGACTTGTCACTTTTATTAAAAGAGGGAATGGATATATAGTCTGATACAACTCTAGTGGCTACACCAGGGCTCAGGTAAACAGTATTTTTCATAACGGCTTCGATTGCTCTCAGAAGATCATTACCTGCATCNNATCATCTTTCAAGACATATCCGTTAACTCCGATTTTAAGAAGTTCCTTAACGTATTCTTCATTATTATGGCGTGAGAGTATAATAACTTTTATGTCAGGGGCGTATTTCTTCAGATAGCGGGCAACATCAATTCCGCTCATGGTGGGCATTGATATGTCAAGTATTGCAATATCAGGTTTTAGTCTTTCAAGTAATTCGAGAGCTTCTTTTCCGTCTCCTGTTTCACCAATCACTTTGTATGACAGGTTATCTTCAATTATCAGTTTAAGGCCCTCCCGGAAAATTGTATGGTCGTCAGCAAGAAATAGAGTAACTTCATTTTTCATTGCTGCTCCACCCGTATAATTATTTTTATAGATGTACCGCTCCCTTTAGAGGATATCACAGCAAAAGAACCTCCATGGCTCTCCACCCGCTGTCTGATATTATTTAAGCCAAATCCCTGTTTTGGAGTATCCTGGTTTAGTGTATTAAATCCGCATCCATTATCAGATATTGACAGATTGATTTGGCCTGATTTTCCGAAAAGGCTGAATTTGACAAAATTGGCGCCGGAGTGCTTTATAATATTGGAGAAAAGTTCTTTAATAATTCGATATAAATCAACTTCAAGATTATGAGGAATCTGCTCTTCCAGTTGTATCTTCATTACAGTTTTTATTTTATTAATTTCAAGTGAGTTTTTTGAATACCATCGGATGGTTGATTCAAGACCCATATCTGAAAGTAGCGATGGATAAAGGTCTTCATAAATTTCTCTTAGCTCACTGCTGGCGTTATCTATGAATTTTAGACCGGCTATGAAACGCTCTTTATGCTTCATGTTGTCATTCTGATACGCGAGAAAATTCAGCTTGGCGGCCAGTATTGTCTGTCCTACTCCGTCGTGAAGATCTTTTGCTACGCTTTGTCTTTCGAGTTCCTGAGAATTTATAATCATAAGAGAGAGCCTGCGGTTCTCTCTTTCAATTTTTTTTCTCTCCGTTATATCATTGAAAGAGAGTATCATACCCACTTCCATTCCTCTACCTTTAACAGATGAAGCCGATATCTCCACCTGAAAAATTG
Organism: Spirochaetia bacterium UBA5550; assembly: GCA_002425885.1. GTDB lineage: Bacteria > Spirochaetota > UBA4802 > UBA4802 > UBA5550 > UBA5550. The sequence goes on from DINC01000064.1 coordinate 11,983, forward strand.
TTCCGTCATTGCGGTAAACATCAAATTCTATTTTTTTATCCCTTTCCTTTTGAAGCATCCGCTCAATGTCTGAGATATTGCTTATTTTTGACGCCACAAAAATATCAGCAGCGTAATTTCCGATAACATTGTCTCTTGATTCGTATTCGAACATGCTCATAAAAGATGGATTCACATAACGGATTATGCCCTGGAGATCTGTAATGGCTACTCCGTTCAGAGTTGAATCGAGTGCGTCGTATATAAGAGAAATATAATGTTCTTCGTCCCATTTCCTGTTTAATTCTTTTTCGAGGAAAATAATCCGTTCAATAAGATCTTTNNATATCCTGATTCTGAACTGAGGTCAATTATTAATTCTATGTAGGATATTCAACCGGAATCATTTTATCGGGGGAGCTTATGAATTATTAATAATAGTATAATGGTGGCGTATAAAAGAGACTATAAACAGAAATCATTTTGTAATGTATAAAGTCAGAAGTTCCGGTGAAATATTATTTTAATCACTTCGAAATCTGCGCAGTTATATACAACCGCATAATCCTCAAGTTCAAATGCGTTAGATGCGATTTTACCGTAATCAATTTCTCTGCCGTCAAGATACCTGAGCCTCCCGCCTGCTTTTTCTACAACAGGAATTGCCCCTGCCCAGTCCCACAAATAAGATTTTCCGATAAAAGCTATGAGCCGGTTCCGCCTGTTGTCTGTTGTAAGGCATGCGTGGAGTGCTGTTGAACCTAAATTTCTTGCCTTTCCCGGGAAATTTATTTTAACACCTTTTATTTCGGATGAGTAAAAGATGTTGGTCTCTTTTTCAATCGGTGTGTTTTGGTCAACTTTAAGTTTTCTTCCGTTGAGATATGAATTTTCGTTGTCAGTATGAAACATGAGGTCACAGCCGGGGGAATAGACAAAACCGTATGCCGGTGTAATACCTGCAAAAATCCCCACTGACACGCACCAGAAAGGGAGGTGCATGCTGAACATCGCGGTACCGTCAATCGGGTCAATAATAACATTAATTTTATTTTCAGAGAGAGCTGCTGTTTCTGAAAGGTTTTCTTCGCAGATGAAGTTGAAATCTGTAAACCGGGATTCAATCTGTTCTATGAGAAATTTCTGAGACTGCAAATCCGCTTCAGTGACAATAGAGCGATCTTCCTTCCGGTAAATATCCATATCATTTTTCTGAAACCTGAAAGCCGCATCACCTGCGGACTTAACAATATCAACGAAAAAGTTTATATCATCACCGGAGAGGAAATTTTTATCCATTCGATTGATGTCCGGTTATTCGCCGAGATATGCGGCCTTCACCTTCGGATTCTCCAGCAGATTTTTACTATCGTCTTCAAGCACAATGTTTCCTGTTTCGAGTACGTATCCCTTGTCTGATATACTGAGGGCCATCTTGGCGTTCTGTTCAACAAGGAAGATTGTTACTTTGTCCTCCCTGCTGATTTTTGAAATTGTCTGGAATATGTTCTGGATAATAATAGGAGCAAGACCAAGTGCAGGCTCATCGAGAAGGAGGAGTCTGGGTGCGCTCATGAGTGCTCTTGCAATTGAAAGCATCTGCTGCTCTCCACCTGAAAGTGAACCCGCAAGCTGCTTTCTTCGGTCTTTCAGAATTTCAAACATTTCATACTTCTCTTCAATGCGCGTCTTTATCAGAGCTTTATCTTTTATCATAAATGCGCCCATTTCAAGGTTTTCAAGTACAGTCATCTCCGGGAATATACCTCTTCCTTCAGGAGCCATTGATATTCCTCTTGAAATAATCCTGTCCGTAGAATGAAAAACACGGTCTTTTTTTGCGGATGAATCTCCGCCTGTATATGTAATTCTTTCGCCGTTAAAGACCACTTCCCCCCTGGTGAGAGGTTCAAGCCCCACAATTGATTTAAGGAGGGTCGATTTACCGGCACCGTTTGCGCCGATTAGACAGACAATCTGTCCTGCATTTATGGTTACGTTAACACCTTTGAGTGCTTCTATATTCCCGTAGCTTACATGAACATTTTTCAGTTCTAATATTGCATTACTCATCTGTTTTTCCTAAATATGCTTCGATAACTTCTTTGTTGTTCTGCACCTGCGCCGGTGTTCCTTCCGCGATTTTGCGGCCATAATTGAGCACAATGATTTTGTCGCAGATGTTCATAACAAGTTTCATGTCATGTTCAATTAAAACAACTGTTATGCCGAGGTCCCTGATCCTCTTGATTGTGACCATTAATTCATCTGTTTCCTGCGGGTTCATCCCTGCTGCCGGTTCATCGAGAAATAGAACTTCCGGTTCTGTTGCAAGGGCGCGCGCTATTTCAAGCTCTCTCTGCTTGCCGTAGGGGAGGTTCTTGGCATATTCATCCCTGAAATCGAGCAGCCCGAAGAAGTCGAGCCACTTAATGGAGCTTTCGTAAATATCATACTCCTCCTGTTTAACGAATATTCTTCCAAGGATAAAATTGATCAGTCTATTTTTGACTATATGAGGATGGTTTGCTCTGAAGTGTCTGCCGATCATGACATTTTCAAAAACAGTCATTTCCTTAAAAAGCCGGATGTTCTGGAATGTTCTCGCAATACCGCTTCTGGTAATTTTATATGCCGGGAGCGGAGTAATATCCTCCCCTTTGAAAAAAACAAATCCGCTTGTGGGATAATCGAGGCCGGTAATTGTATTGAAAAGGGTTGTTTTGCCTGCACCGTTCGGGCCGATAAGACCTGTGATCGAATTTTTAAAAATCTCGATATCAACATCAGATACGGCAACCACTCCGCCGAATTCCCTTCTTAAACTCTGTGTATATAATAGAGGCACTTGTTTACTTCTCCAGATGTAAAATTTCTTTCTTTAATATCTTCGCATAGTTCAGCTTAACTCTTCCGATAATTCCCTGAGGCCTGTAGATCATCATCAGTACAAGAATTAATCCGAATATAACCTGGTTAAGCTGAGGCGGTATTATATGTGAAATTCCAAAAAGTCGCGGTATCTCTGATGTTATTACTATAATTATTGCCCCTGCAACAGTGGCATAATTGTTTCCAAGACCGCCAAGTACAACCATGCAGAGAATCATTATGGACATCATAAAATCAAAAGTAAGCGGCGCGACAGACTGATTGTATGAAGCGAAAAGACTCCCCGCAATACCCGCAAGAAACGCCCCTGTGGTAAAGGCTCCGATCTTGTACTTCGCTGTATTAATTCCCATAGCAGAGGCGGCTATTTCATCCTCCCTGATTGCTTCAAGGGCCCGTCCGACTCTGGAACGTACTATTCTGCGGACGAAGTAGTATGATATACCCACGATTACCCAGATCAATATAACCCAGGAGATTTTATCCATTGATGAGAACATGAAACCGAATAGGTTGGGCCCGGGGATTCCGTTTATCCCCATGGGGCCTTTTGTCACGCTGTCCCAGTTTACAATAATATTTCTTACGATCTCACCAAAGCCGAGAGTGGCGATTGCGAGGTAGTCACCTTTTAGCCTCAGTGTCGGTATCCCTATGAGCATTCCGCATAACGCGGTAATAATGCCTGAGATCAGCATTGCCTCCCAGAAGCCGAAGTGAAAAGCTGTCATTAAAACTGCTGCGGAATAGGCTCCTATCCCGAGAAAAGCAGCCTGACAGAGAGAAAGGAGCCCTGTATAGCCTACGATGAGGTTCAGTCCCAGTGCGGATATGGCGTATATCCCTATGTATATAAATATGAGTAAAATAAAGTTTAACATAATCAGACCTTCTCCCTGATGTTTTTAATCAGTAAACCGCTCGGTTTTACCAGGAGAATTATTATTAGTACGCTGAATGCGATTGTATCTTTTAATCCCTGCGGTATGCCGAGGATTACAACTCCGAATGTTTCAAGGAGGCCCAGCAGTATTCCGCCGAGCATGGCTCCGCTGATGTTTCCGATCCCGCCGACAACTGCTGCGATAAAAGCTTTAAGCCCTGCCATCTGCCCCATGGTGGGATAGAGTTTGAATTCAAGGGACATCATTATTCCTGCAACAGCGGCAAGTGCTGAACCTATTGCGAAAGTCAGGGAGATTATAAAATTTACATTTATTCCCATAAGGGCTGCAACAGACTGGTTCTGGCTTGTGGCCCTCATTGCTTTACCGAGTCTGGATTTATCTATGAAAAGTTTAAGTGCTGTCATCATAATGAGCCCGACTGCCAGTATCATTATCTGGTTCGGAGTAATGCTTGTTCCGTCAAGCTGGATTGTAGTATTATCAATGGGATAGTCGAATTTTCTTGATTTGGTGCCGAAAAAAAGCGCTGCTAAATTCATCAGGATAATGGATACACCGATTGCGCTTAAGAGCGGTGCAAGTCTTGGCGCTTTTCTGAGAGGCCTGTAAGCCACGCGTTCAATAAAAACTCCAAGTGATGCGCTTATGACCATGGCAGTCAGAAGGGATATAATAAAAGCAAATATAACAAAAGAGCCGCCCTGTGACGGGTCGCATATCAGATAATAAACATAGTAGCCGGCATATGCGCCGAGCATAAGAATTTCACCATGTGCGAAGTTTATAAATTTAAGAATGCCGTAAACCATTGTATAGCCCAGTGCTATAAGTGAATAAATGGCTCCAAGTGTAAGCCCGTTCAGCAGGTGCTGCAACAGTTCGTTATGTGGTATGTTAAAAAGATTCATCAGGTTTATTTCCTTTATAATTCTACAGAAACAGGCTGAAGTGTTGCTTCAGCCTGTCTGCCGCTAATCTACTTTATCTCAACGAGATTCTCACCGTCGAGTTTAAACATCTTAAGCTGTTTGAATTTTCTGTTTTCTGCTGTGTAGATACCGATATTGGCAACAAGGTCTCCATTAGCTGTGAAGGTAATTTTGCCTGATGCGCCGTCATAATCTTTTGTTTTTGCAACGAAATCTCTTACTTTATCCCTGTCAATTTTCAGGTTCCCGCCCATTGCTTTGCTTGATGTTGCTTTAATCGCATTGAGCATAATCAATGCTCCGTCATAAGCGTTAAGGCTGAAAGCATCCGGTTTTTCTCCCCATTTGGCCAGGTACTTGGCTTCGAAATCTTTTCTCTTCTGGCTTGTGGGCTGTTCTGCCGCCTGTGTATATATTACACCGTTTGCAAGATCCCCTGCAAGTTCAAGTATCTGCGGATTTGAGAAACCGTCAGCACTGTAGAATTTAGCTTTAATTCCGAGCTGTTTTGACTGCTCGAGCATCTGTGCAATCTCTGCAACGTAGTTCGGAAAATAGATAGCTTCAGGATTGGCGCCTTTGATTTTTGTAAGCTGGGTTTTGAAATCCTTGTCGCCCTGAAGAGCTGTCTCAACAGCAACAACTTTTCCGCCCTCTTTTTCGAACTGGGCTTTGAAATCCATAGCAAGGCCCTGGCTGTAGTCATTTTTTATGTAAAGGATTGCAACAGTTTTTACATTTTCAACTTTTGCAAGATATTTACCGAAAACAATTGCCTGAAGAGCATCACTCATAACATCTCTGAATATGAACTTCCCTTTTTCAGGGAGATCTTTATGTGTTGATGATGGAGAAATCATAACGATTTTTGAAGCTTCAGCTTTTGGAGCAACCGCAAGTGATACAGAGCTGAAAACTGAACCCACTATGCCGAAAACCTTGTCAACGCCTGCAAGTTTTTCAATGGCAGGATTAGCTTTTTCAACTTTACCTTCTGTGTCTTCAACAAGCACTTCAGCATTGAAACCTTCAGCGCCGCCAGCAGCATTGAACTCTTCAACTGCAACTTTTACAGCCTGGCTCATGAGCTTGCCGTAGTTGCCTGCATCACCAGTCATTGGCCCCAGGAAACCTATCTTAATGGTTTCACCTGATTTTACAACATCCGACTCTTTTCCGCATGCGAGTGCAAAAAGAAGCATTAAGGAAATGAGGACCGACAGTAACTTTTTCATACTAACTCTCCTTCCTGTATTTTAGAATACTATATTATCCGGCATGACAGCCTTAAATATGCTTAATATAACGGGTATCTGAAAAATCGCAAATACTTTTACTACCGGCTCAACCGGCAAACAGCGGTTAAAGGGGTTATTTTCTGAATCATACATTACGGTTAAATCCGGTAGCTACGATTAGTTAAACAGTCATAATTTTGACTGTTATTTCAATCTGTCAATTATATAATAGGTTTTCATGGGGTATTNNATTTGATTTTTTTACAGAGTGTTAATAATGTATAGAAATTTGCGCAGAATTTTCATGAGAAACGCTATTATGATTATTGATAATCCTGCGATTTTTTTTAATTTGACACTTTTAACTCCCGGTTATGCTTTTGCTGTATGATAGATGTGAATAAACAGAAGTTTTTCCTTGCGCCTATGGCTGAGATTACGACCCCTCCTTTCAGGAAATGTGTGCGGAAGTTTGATCCTTATGCGGTTCTCTACTCCGAAATGCTCTCCGCCGCTGCTGTGAAGGGGGGTGCAATGCACAATGAGCCCTTCATGATGAAAAATGAGAATGATGAACCCTTTGTTTATCAGCTTCTTGGCGGAGATCCTGAAGTTATGGCAGATGCCTGCATTATTTTACAGGATAGAGGGTGCTCGGGAATTGATATAAATATGGGATGCTCAGCTCCTGATATTGTAAAAAAATTTCAGGGATCACGAATTCTCTCTGACATTAAAGCTGCATCAGAAATTGTTGAAAAATGCCGTGCTGTGTGCAGATGTTCACTCTCCGTGAAAATGAGAAGCGGATTTGAGGAGACCGATGAGTCCTATCTGCTGGAATTTGCGAAGATGCTTCAGGGTGAGGGTGCGGATTACATTACGCTGCATCCGAGGCACGGGAAGCTCTCTTTCCGCCGAAATGCGGACTGGAAACTGGTGAAACTTCTAAAGGATAACCTTTCAATCCCGGTTGTGGGGAATGGTGATATTATTACTGCTGAAGACGCGAAAAGGTGTATTGATGACACAGGGTGTGATGCCCTGATGATCGGGCGTGGAGCTGTCTCCTCCCCCTGGATATTTTTCCTGTCGAGAAGCCTTATTGAAACCGGGAGTTACTCCCTTGAGGTTGATCTTCTGAAAACCTATACTGATGTGATGCATGACACTGCTGTCATGCTTCCTGACAGCCTGCATAAAAGCAGGGCCCACAGGTTTTCATTTTACTACATGAAAAACTTCACCTTTGCCCATGATTTAATGAAAAAAATTAGAAATCTTGACAGAATTGAATTCATGGTGGATACTCTTGGCGAATACCTTGATAGAAACCCGCATGAAAGGGTGAGGATCTTTGCCGGAGGGAGATAGTTTATGGAATACATGAGGGTGTGGAAAGAGATCAGCGTTGAAGATGTTCAGAATCATATAATCATGGTTGAGGATAAATTCGGCCATTGCCCGGGATGTAAACAGATAGGAATAGAGCTGAAAGAGCTTAAAAAATGCCCCGGCTGCGGACGGGAATTTAAATATGTCACATCAAAAGACGCGCGCGGCGGCAAAACTGATATTGTAAGCCGTACAAGGAAGAAACTTCCCGATTTAATCTTTGTTGATTATGATGATTATGAAAGAGTAACCGGAAAGAAAAAGGCTGAAAGCCTGTTTAATATTTAATCATTTTCTATTTCATCAATATACTTGCGGTAATATACAAAAGCTCTGTAGTTATTCCCAAGATGTTCATATATAATTGCAATATTATATAGAGATTCGGCAAATCCTTTATCCAGGTCGTGGGCGTTTTTAAATGAGTGAAGCGCCTCCACGTATTTCCCCCCCAGCAGTTCAGCCAAACCCAGGTAGAAATATCCCTTCGCAAGTCCGGAGTCAAGCTGCACAGATTTTCGCAGACAGGTTATTGCCTCATCATTGTTACCCTCTTTTGCAAGGTAGACTCTTCCAAGGCCGTAGTATGCAAGTGAATAGAACGGGCTCAGTTTCAGTGATTCAAGAAATCTGCTTTCGGCAGAGGTTAAGTCCCCCTGTTTAAATAATTCAACACCCTCGCTGTAGTAGGTTGCGGATTGAGACGCCGGAGTTCCGTATAACATGGTGGTAAACGGCAAAGATAAAAGCAGTACAGATAAAAATATTAAAATATTATCCCGCATAGGGAATCATCTGTTTCAGGCTGTCGTAAAAGAACCTTATAATCCCTTCACTGAAGAAAAAATAGATTATAAAAAGTATCCATAGAGATAGCGTCAGTATACAGAGAAATTTCAGAATTCTCTCTGCTCCCATATCATTTGCTTTATAAAAAATTACTATGAGAGAGATGGGCCATATCAGGAAAAGTCCCGCGAAGATTAAAATCAGTATCTCTTTAAAGAAATCAACAAAAGCAATATACCATCCGGATTTGAATGTGACAAACCCGGTTTTAAGNNTGAAGAAAAACCATATATAAAATGCGAATATAACAGTAGCCACAAGTTTCCAGAAGATCTCAATCCGGGGGCGGAACCATAGAAGAAGCACAGTGATCCCCCAGAACGAAAAGAAAAGAAATATAGATTTAATCATTAGTATTTCATTGTTCATAATTCAGATTGTCTCCAGGAAAAAAACCTGTTATTATTATCGATAAAAATATGCCGGTAAGTTATAAAAAAAAGAGGCGGAATCATTATTTATGGCAATTATTATTTGCAGAAATACCTCTTTGTCATATTATAGCATTTCACGAATGAA
>DINC01000065.1 GCA_002425885.1 Spirochaetia bacterium UBA5550
TATGAAAACTGGTTTATGTTTACCAAGAGAAAAGAGAAGGTCTGGAAAAGTTTTCTTGAAAAAGGGCATGAGAAGATGACTGTAATGTTCATCCCTCATAATGAAAAAAAGATATTTAATTTTCAGATTTCCAAATTTATTATATTTTTCTTCATCACTCTATTTGTTGTTATACTTGTAACATCATCTTACGCTGTAATAAAAAACAGACAGATAAAAAATGAAGAGGAGAAGCTGCTCCTCTCCTATAATGATATTCGAGCTGACCTTATCCGTTATGAACAGGCTACAGATGAAATAATAGATTTAATGGATGACCTTAAGCCTGAGATTGAGGAGCTCTACCAGCTTGCGGCCGGAACGGATGAAATAGGTGATATATGGTCATATAGAGAATATGACAAAGAGACCATGGATGAACTCCTTAAAAATAAACGGATAGTACCTGCTGAGATATTCGCCATGAAAGATGTTCAGAAGGACCTCTTAAGTACAACAAGCACAGTTAAAACTATCAAAAACTTCATAGATGTCAGGAGCAAGGTTATCAACGATATGCCTTCTATTGTGCCTAATCCGGGACATATATCATCTCTCTTCGGATGGAGAAGGTCACCTTTCGGCCACGGGAGGGATTTTCACACAGGTATAGATATTGCCGCCTCCGCAGGAACTCCAATCAGGGCTGCAGCTCCAGGGACTGTTGTGTCAGCTGCTTTCAATGGAGGCTACGGCCTTGCGGTCAGGGTTCAGCATAAGTTCGGATATGAAACAATTTATGCTCACATGAGGGCTGTGGCAGTTGGAAAAGGCGCCAAAGTAAACAAGGGTGATAAAATCGGGTATGTGGGCATGACGGGTAATGCCACAGGGAATCACTGCCATTACGAGATCAGGCTTGGCGATATACCGATCAATCCATATCCCTACATGAGTAGAATGTGGTAATATTTTTATTGCGTTAATCAGCAGAGTTTTGTAGTATCAGATAAAAAAACAAAACAGATGCTGAATGGCCAAAAAATATTTAATCTATCTCTCCATAATATCAATAACTGCATCTGCAATTTATTTTTCCCAGGCAGCTGAAAACAGCGGTTACAGGGAGAGGTTTGTCGATTTCCTGGAAAAAAAATCAGGCTCATCCGGCAGTGCTGAAAAGAAAAGGGAAGGGCGTGTTTTTATTTCTACAGGGGAGGGTGATCCCTCAGGCTATAATAAAGGTGACTGGTACGAATACACCTCTGATAAAAACCGGTATAATTACCTCAAGGACCCTGACAGCGGCAACATCTACTCCGGGGATAATATAAACATAAGCACATACGGAACCGCGAGCCTTAACCTGAAATACGGTGGTGTACGGTTTACGGATAAAAAGTACAAACAGTATGATGAGGATGAACCTGTATCAAAAGTCATAAGCAAGGGTTTTTTCCCGGAACAGGTTATTCAGCTTCATGTCGAGGGTGAGGCCGGTGACAGGGTAACTGTTTATGTTGATCACGACAGCAAGCGAGAAGAGAACCATTACCTTATGCAGTATAGAGCCCTCTCTGATGATGAACTTGTAAGGGAGGTAAATGCCGGTGAGATTGATATAAAGTTCAATCATTCAAAGTTTGCAGTTTATGATAATACTGATGCAAAGGGCCTTGGAATGGATTTTACTCTCGGAAGGGAAAATTTTCTTTTTAAGGCTTTCGGCAGTATTGCCCGGGGTGAGACTGCTGTTGATTATTTCAGAGGTAACTCTTCGCAGGGGAATACAAAACTTGCGGATTACCAGTACATACGGAAGACCTATTACCAGCTTGAGCCCTTTGTGAGATATGACGGCGTTTCTGCAATGCCGACTTCGGNNCATCTATACACTGGTTACAATAACATCTGCACCGGCAAATCCCGCCTCTTATGCTCCGTCATCTGTAAACATATCAACTGATGGTTTTGAACTATATATGGATGATCAGAATCAGCATAATAATTATAACGCGATTCAGCTCTCTCTTGATAAAGGTTATTATACAAGGCTGGTTAATGGAACTGATTATACCATCAATTATACGTCCGGAGTTATTAAATTTATACGGGACGTCCCTGAAAATGCAAGGATTTTTGCGGTATATAACAGGAGCGGCGGAACGCTTGACCCCTGCGCCGTATCACCCGGTGATTCTGCTCACCCGGGCGGAACTTTTACAGGGAGAATTTTTGTTTTTATTAAATACGGGTATTCGATAAATGAAGATACAAATTTAAAGAACCTGTCATTCGACGCTGGTGAGTCAGATAAAAATGGTGACGACAGGGTTAATCTTGATGTCTACGAAATCCGTTCTTATTACTTCCTCGGATCAAAAAATCTTATTTCAGGGAACCTCTCTCTGGGGTTCTGGAAGGAGAACAGTGTAATACCGGAATCGGAAAAACAGTCGCTCTCATCCTATAGTGTGGATTACTCAAACGGAATTGTACAATTTAATCTGAGGGAGCCTTTCAGAGATCTCCTGGCCTCATCTGCATCATATATTTACAGTGAAACAACGCTTACGAATTCATACACATATTCAAGATACAGCATAAAAGCAGACTACTCAGTTGAAGCCAGAAGTTTTCAGCTCACCAATTCCAATCTTATCGAAAAGAGTGTCAGGGTAAAGATCGACGGCAGGGAGGTTTCCTCTTCTCTTTACAGTGTGGATTATACTTCCGGGTACCTTGCTTTTACAAATCCTAATAATCCGATCATCGGCTCCAGTACGCAGGTTGAAGTAAAATATGAGTATCTCCCTTTCGGGCGGAGTGACGGAAAATTTATCGGAGGGATGAGAGGTGATTACAATGTCAGCAAAGAGCTGAGAATCGGCGGCAGTGTTCTCCTCTCTAAGGATGCAGAAACTGATATTATTCCTGATGTGGGGGAGGAATCTGAATCAACTCTTGTCTTCGAAGGGGACGCAACCCTTAAGCTTACACAGAAGCGGCTTACAGAATTTTTCAGAGCAATTACCGGCAGCAGAAGAAATGTTCCTGCTGAACTCTCTTTTTATGCTGAACACGCAAGAAGCGTAAAAGATGTAAATACATTCGGCAAAGGGCTCATAGACAATATGGAAACATCCAGTGATACATTGTCAGTATCACTGTCGGAGAAGGACTGGATACTTTCATTAATTCCAGCTTCAGAAACATCTGCTGTACGGGGGGTGCTGAATTATTATTACTATCGTGATCCCGGTTCACCTGAAACACTGCTCGGTGCGGGGTTTGCTCCTTATAAAATTGATTACAGTGTCAAGCCGGGACCCTTTAATATTGCATCTGGGCATGTTGACAACAGCGTAACAGATCAGGATAACCAGAGGTCACTGGTTTTCGATTTTGATTTTTCATCAGGGGACTGTTTCTCTGTTGTTACAAGAAATATAGCTGAAGGTTCAGTTGATCTTTCCGGAATGCAGTATATTGAGTTATGGGTAAAGTATGAGGGGGGTGCGGGGAGTATAATTGATCTTTATATGGAGCTTGGTTCAGTTAACGAGGATTCTGATGATGATGGTGTTCTTGATACAGAGGATGCCAACAGGAACGGGTATATCGATTCAGAGCCTTCAAGCGGTTATTCAGAGGACAGGGGATATAAATTCGGGAATAATATAACGGTGGTTGGTGGCGGCCCCGGTTTAAGCCGGTCAACAATGGGTGATGGCGTTCTAAACACAGAGGATCTTGATGGAAATGGTGTCCTTGATACTGATGAGAGAGTGTACAGACGCAAGATTGAATCAGCAGATGTTCCTGTAATTCAGGCGGGCAACGGCTGGCAGAAGATCCGTGTTTATATAGACAGCAGTTCCCTGGCATCAACTGATCTTGATATTCTGAAGCAGGTTAAAAACATTAGGCTTTATGGGGAGCGGAATACAGGAAATACAGGGCGCCTCTATATAGACAGCATGAAACTTGTTTCATCAAAATGGAAAAATGCTGAACTCGATGGTACCTCTGTCACTGACCCCAATGTAATTAAACTGACAATGATTGACAGTATAAATGACAGCGACTATAGAACAGATTCTTTCCTGCTTAAGCAGACGGGCCTTTACGAATCCCTTTATGGAGATGACAGCGCGGATGACATTGAGACAAAGACAGAAACAGCTCTGCAGATGGAATATACTATAGATTCATCACATAATGAACTTACTGTTACGCAAAGATTTACGAAGGAGATGGATCTCCGTTTTTACAATACACTTAATGCATGGATAAATGTAAGAAGTATCTCACCTCTGAACTATGTCAGCTATATCATAGGATCGTCAGATAATGACTTCATAGAATTCCGGACTGTCCCGGCATCAACATCAGCATGGCTGGGGCTTGCTTTTAAACTTAACTCAAAGTCTTCGGGTGATATTGAACAATTCCAGGTAACCGGCTCACCTGACATGCGGAGAATAAAATTTATCAGGTTGAAAATAACCGGAACTAATACATCCGGTAAAATCTGGTTTAACGATATATATGTTTCCGAGCCTGAAGACCAGAAGGGTACAGCGAAATGGTATGAGGCTAATCTGAAAATTCTTGAGCCGCTGATGAAAACAGAGTCAGGTACGCCTGTGTTCTCCAATGTTGATCTGAAATACATTTATAAAAACATATCTTCATCCTTCAGTTCTCTGAACAGGACTGAAAAAGATATAAGTGAAGTGTATCATGAATTTTTCTCTTCAACAAGAATACTCCCCAACTGGGCAGCCTCAGCAGATTATATAAGAGAGGACAGCGTTTCGGACTCAATAGATGAAAATCTCCCCATAGATAAAAGGGGGCGCGTTCAGAGAAATTATCTTCTCCTGAATTCAGCATTTTCATCAACAGGAGGGTATGTCCCATCTGTAACGGTCTCATATTCAATGGACAGGACTGAAGGTGAGAAAGACCTTGAGGTGTCCGGCTCAGATTACGAAGAGAAAACAGACAAAGTTATTCATTCACCTGTTATAACATTTACCCAGCAATTCGCGGATTTTCTCTGGGGTAAACTGACTGCAAGTCTCACAATGAATATGCTTTTTTCCGAGGACAGTTCACGCCGAGGATCAGACACAGTTTCTGATACGATCCTTTCAGGCTTTCTCCCGTTAAAGGAGACTGAAAAAAGGCAGAAAGCTGATGCTTCAGTGCGTCTTGATTACGCAAGCGGCGGTTTTTTTATAAAACCTGTTCTGAACATGTCATCAAGTGAAATTGTAGCCTGGCAGGGTGAGAGCAACAGTCTTGGCATAAACGATGAATTAAGGGGTGATTATCATTTTCCTCTCCTGCCGATGAATGATACCAAGTACCTGGAGAGAAATAATGGTGTCACCTTCATCACAGGTTACAGCGGAATGGAGTATGTTTCGCCTGAGTATAATTTAAGCTTCAGTTACAGGGAGAACGCTTTTGAGGATTACGGCAGCGATTTTACTGATACAGGGGTTTTCTCAAGGTCCAAGGGGAGTATTTCAACTTTCAATACCGGGATAAAGATTCCGGTAATGCTTAAAAAATTTAAACTATTTGAAAATGTACGGCATTTTCAAATAGGCTATTCAAGGGGGATGACTCTAAGTGAAACAGATGTCCCTTACGAAGGGGAAGGCACAGATTATTTTGACGAGGAGTACGGAGTTTCAAGGATTCTCTCAAATCTTTCCCCTGAAGCATATAATCTTTACAGAAATTATCCCGGTATTAATTTTACAGGCAGAGGGAATTTTGCCCGCGGTAGAGACTTACTCTATAAGTCTTTAAATGAAAAAATTGAGCTCATGGAACTAAACAGTTCAATTGAATATGACAATTCGCTCCGGCTTGATGAAAAATTTACCGCTGATCTTTCCGCAAATATTGATATGGCGGACATTACAGTTTCCTGGAGTCTGGGCCAGATCTGTGAAAGGGGGAACCTTTACGGTATCCCGAACCAGGTGGTGACCTGGCAGACCGGGATTAACTCCGACTTTGATCTGATGAAAATTCTGAGCTTCGGATTCTTCAGAGAGAACAGCGCGGGCCTCCCGTACCATGGAGCCACGTTAAGCACAGGAATTGATTACACTGACAGTATGCTGATAACAGAAAATATAGATGAAAGAAAGATATCACCATCTTTAGGGATAACTTTTAAAATAGAGAGAACCAGTTTTGGAGTAAAAGGCTCACTGGATTACAGGAAAAGAAAGAGCGAGGAATTCATTGATTATGAATGTTCCGAAAATGATCCCGATTATATTTACGTTTTAAATATGGAGGGGGCCGGCAGTTTCAGCGAAACAGATAAAGGGTATAAATTTTCCGCTTTTTATGAAACAGATGTTAAATGGATATATGATTATTTTTCCCTGTTTTATAAACTGAATGGACTCCCTGTCTTCAGTGCAGAGTATTCAATGGAGATAGACAGGTACGATTATACAAAAACAGTTTCGCCTGAACCGTACGATCTCTATATGCTGAAGAGTGACCTTACGCTGGATCTTCATAAAAATGTAAGAGGGGGTATGGCTGGAAGGGTGGCGCTTGAAAAATACCGTAACCGCGAGAATAACGGAGTCAGCCGTGAAGTCTTTTCTTATGAAATCAGCGGTACAATATCACTGATTTTTTAGGAAGGATACAGCCTTACGGAAAATATTTTTTGTTATACCTGTAAGTTCATGCAGGTAGGCATTATCCCTCGATTTTTTAAGCCAGTCAACTGTAACAGCTTCAATAGTTTCCCAGAGTGCATCTCTGTCAGAAGCATTTCTGAAGTAATCGAGTTTAATCTGGTAAGCCCCCTTGTAAACTCTCCCTCCGCCTGTTGGAGTTATTTTTTTTATAAGGGAGTTCAGGTCAAGATTGCCGCTTTTTGTCCGGAGTGATACATCCAGAAATAGTTCATGTTTCCCGGTATCAGATACAATTGAATACACTGCAATTGTTTTCAGGCCGCTTTTTTTAAGCAGAAGGTCCGCCGCAATTGCCAGAGAATCCCTCTGCTCGATATCAATATAACCTATTCCATAAAATCCCCACTCTTTATACACTGTCCCATGTGTCAGGGCTCTGTTGTAAAATGAGAGAGTGGGCCCTGACATCGGTATACCATTGAGCCTGTTGATTATATCCATGTCAGCCCTGGAGGATAGAAATTCCAGGGCTTCGATATCGATATCACCGGCATGGGTATAAGAGTCTGTATCAGTCTGTATCCCGAACATCAATGCAGTTGATACAGCTTTACACTGGTTTTCATTAAGTTTTATATCCATATTTTTCAGCAATAGAGTTACAAGGGTGCTGGCGGATCCCGATTCAGTTTTAATCAGTGAAAAATCAGCAGGGAGCCTTTCAGGATCTTTCTGGTGATGATCGATGTGAGCTGCGCAGGGGATCTTTTATANNCATTACTTTGAAAGTCTGTAATGATATAAGCTTCAAAATTTTCAGGCCTCAGCTCTTTAACTATTTTCAGGCGGATATCAAGAAATTTAATAAAAGCCCTGTTCTGGGAGAGTGAAATTTTTTTCAATGCAAAG
>DINC01000252.1 GCA_002425885.1 Spirochaetia bacterium UBA5550
CTTAGATTTTGGACAGCCCCATTATGATCCCCTTGAACTGAAATTATCGGATTATCCGGATTTTACCGCGCTGCAGTCTTATTTATATAAACCGGAAGTTAACAGCATGGCTTCGGAAGTGGAGGTTGACATATACGGAGACCTCTCCGTGCCGGGTGAATATGAAGTATACTTTGGAATTGATATAGGTTCAACAAGCACAAAGGCTGTGATTACTGATAAAAGCGGTGAACCCCTTGCCGGCCTTTATACAAAGACTGCCGGGAGGCCTCTTGAAGCTGTTCAGTCAGTACTTGAAGCCATTGATAATATATCCTCCTCGCATGATTGCATGTTCAGATTTCTTGGTACAGGAACAACAGGCTCAGGGAGAAAGTTTATAGGCACCATAATCAGCGCTGACCTTGCCCTTGACGAGATAACAGCCCATGCGCGGGCCGCCTATATGCTTGATCCGGATGTTGATACAATTATTGAAATCGGCGGGCAGGACGCAAAGTTCACCACAATGAAAAATGGCACAGTCACATTCTCGATTATGAACAACGTATGCGCAGCAGGCACAGGAAGCTTCGTTGAGGAGCAGGCTAAAAAGTTAGGATGCCCTCTTCCGGAATATTCAGGTCTGGCTGAAGGTGTTACAGCGCCGCTCTCCAGTGACAGGTGTACAGTGTTCATGGAACGCGATCTGAACCACTATATGAGTGAAGGTTTTTCCCGGGGCGAGGTTCTTGCGAGTGTGCTGCACTCTGTCAGGGAGAATTATCTCACAAAGGTTGCAGTAGAAAAAAATATAGGTGAGAGAATATTTTTTCAGGGGGCCACTGCTAAAAACAGGGCGCTGGTAGCCGCATTCGAGCAGAGGCTCGGTAAGCCGGTTATGGTGTCGAAGTACTGTCATCTCACAGGGGCTCTGGGTGTTGCTCTTTCACTTATGGACAGCGGGATCACTGAAAGCTCATTCCGCGGAATACATCTTTACAAAGAGTCCATACCTGTGCGGAGCGAGGTCTGCGGGCTATGCACAAACAGCTGCAAGATCAAGGTTGCGGATGTGGACGGTGAAACTGCGGCATTCGGGTTTCTCTGCGGAAGGGACTATGAAACTAAACGTTTTGTTAATCAGAACAGTTCAGGTTTTGACCTCATAAAAGAGAGAGCAAAAATACTTCACGCGAAAAGAAACGCGGAAGCGAAGTTCGATTTCACCATCGGAATTCCGGCAGCCCTTCATCTGCTTGACGAGGTGCCTCTATGGAGAGAGTTTTTCGCGAATCTCGGGATTCAGACTGTGGTTAGTGACAGTCTGAAGGACGGGATCAGGAGAGGGAAGGTTATTGCGGGAGCTGAATTCTGCGCGCCCATGTCTGAACTTCATGGGCATGTTGCGTACCTTACTGGAGAGGCGGACTATGTATTTCTCCCTTCATACATCGAGAAAAAGAGAGGTGATGAAGGGGAGAGGAGAACCTACTGTTATTACACACAGTTTTCATCTGCTGTGATCTCCTCCTGTGAATCTGTTGCCGGAAGTAAAAAATTGCTTACACCGCTGCTCCGGACATTGGCCGGCACATTCAGCATGAAGCTTAACCTGTATAGAATGCTGAAAGAGATTTCGGGGAACAGCATCTCATTTATGCGGGTATCAGCAGCTTTTGATGCTGCGCAGAAGAAAATGAAGAATTCAAAAAAGCAGCTTAATAACTTATACCTGAAAAACAGAAGGGATGATGATGTGGATGTTCTGCTTCTCGGCAGACCGTATACAGTGCTCTCTCCATCTATGAATAAAGGGATACCGGAAGTATTCGGTAAATTAGGCGCACGGGTTTTCTATCAGGACATGATTGAGATCGGGAAAGGGGACAGCAGGCATATATCCGGGCTCCTGAAATCTCTCCACTGGCGGTATGCTTCAGAGATCCTGGAAGCGGCAGAAGCTGCGGCAAAAACTGAAGGTCTCTACCCCGTATTTATCACATCATTCAAATGTACCCCCGATGCCTATGCTGTTGAATACTTCAGGAAGATCATGGATGCTCATGGCAAGCCTTATCTTATACTTCAGCTTGATGAACACGATTCCAATGTGGGATATGAAACAAGGATTGAGGCAGGGCTGCGCTCCTTCAGAAATCATTTTAACGGAGATGCCGGCGAGACCGAAGCGGATTATTCATCGGTTAATCCTGTTGTGGACAGGGACAGCGGAATACTTAAAGGGAAAACAATGCTTATCCCCAGGTGGGATTCAATTCTCGGTGAGTTCATGACTGCTGTGCTGCAGAATGACGGCATTGACGCAAGGCTTGTGGACGAGAGTGTTGATTCAATACAGAGAAGCCTCAGTCATAATACAGGGCAGTGTATTCCGCTGAATATCATGGTTCAGAATGCGGTTGATTATATCAGGAAGCATAATATCAATGCGGAAGATGCGGTGCTGTGGAATATAGATTCAAGGATATCCTGCAACCTGGGGATGTTCCCCTACTACAGTAAAAGTCTCCTGGAGTCAATCGGCGGCGGCGCGGAGAAGATGCATGTATACACAGGGAATATCACTTTCACCGATGTGTCATACAGGGTTGCGATGAATATGTATCTTGCATATATGTTCGGAGGGATGCTGCGCCGCATGGGGTGCAGGGTGCGTCCTTATGAGAGAGTAAGCGGAACCACAGATTCTGTAGTGAAACAGGGGACTGCTCTTCTTGCTGATGCTTTCAGACGCGGAGACTCACTTGAAGATTCACTTGAAACTGTTGTGTCATGGTTTGAAAGAATTGATATTAAACCGGAAAACCGGCCTCTGGTGGCGATATTCGGCGACCTCTATGCGCGGGACAATGATATACTCAATCAGAATATAATAAAAGTAATAGAAGAAAATGGCGGAGAGGTCATCACCACTCCCTACAGCGAGCTGATAAAAATCGTAGCTGATCCCTATATCAAACGCTGGTTCAGGGAGGGGGAAATAATGGGAGCAATATCATCAAAGATTATGAAACAGGCTCTGGGACTTTTTGAGAATAGATATTATCCCTATTTCAACAGGATTTTGAATGAAGCGAAACATCTGTCGATACCATCTTACGATGAAGTTCTTGCAAAGTTCGGCCTTGAAGTGGAGCATACAGGGGAGTCTATGGAAAATATCCTGAAAATATTCTCCCTTGTAATGAACTATCCTGACATCTCGCTATTTGTGCAGACAAATCCCGCTTTCTGCTGCCCGTCACTTGTAACAGAGGCAATGTCAGGTGAAATCGAAAGAGTAACCGGTATCCCCGTTGTCACTATTGAATACGACGGAACCGGGGGCTCGAAGAATGATGATGTTATACCTTATCTTAAGTTCAGGTGCGGCAGAGAATCAGAAGTGAGAGAAACAAGCTGCGCGTAAAAAATGCATTCAGAAAGCATCAATTCCCGGAGTTAATTCTGCTGCCGTGTAAAACGGCAGCCTGTTCTTTACTGGTAAATAATCAGCCCCGGTTCGGGCCTGAGGCTCAGCACCTGTTCCGGTGTCATAAGGGGTTTGTCATAGTGAACACCTTTTTTACTGGAGTAGTAATACCAGAGTTTGAAACCCTTGTCAGGGATATTAATCGTGAGAGCATTCCGTTCATGAGTACTCACCTTGTTCCCCGGAGGCCCCCAGCCTGATGTTGCGTGGACAAGTATTACCGGATCAAATTTTGCTGTAACCTGTTCCCTGTCCCTGAGCATCTTCGGGTTGAACTGGTGGAATACAAGGTGCCGTTTACCGGGGATTCCGTTTTTCTGCATATAATCTTTCATCAGTTTCTGTGCGGAGTTTACTTCTGCCGCAGTTACATGGCCTACCTCCCGCATGGGCCTTGTGGTGTGCCATTCAGGGTCAAAAGCAAGGTGCACATGGGGATATTTGAGGTACGGGAGCAGTTCACCGATTGCCTCCTCGAGCCTGTACTTCCCTATCTGGTGATCCAGGTAGAGGAGCATTCCGTTTGCCAGGGTATATTCTATGTATATATCGAGAAGTTTTTTGTTTATGCGGTTTATCTCCCCTCCGGGCTGACATGTACCATATATAAGATAGATCGCAGGCATTACACCTTTATCTCCATTTACCCGGTCATAAGAAGCGGCAGCTTCCTTAAGCATGGAGCCTAATTCATGTACAGGGTGTCTCCCCACTATACCCATGATCTTTGACTGCG
Source organism: Spirochaetia bacterium UBA5550 (assembly GCA_002425885.1). Taxonomy (GTDB): domain Bacteria; phylum Spirochaetota; class UBA4802; order UBA4802; family UBA5550; genus UBA5550. Next base: position 4,212 of record DINC01000252.1, read on the forward strand.
GATGGCCGTAGTAGGCAACTATGTGGTTATCATTAAAAAGTCCGGGGGATAGAAACTTTGCTCCAAAGAGTTTATTGTATATGAGATTAGCTATATCTGTATTAAATGTAATGAGCTTTCTCTCCGGCCCCATACGGTATATGGGCTCCCAGTCTGTAACAGGGGTTTTTATGTTCCCCGGTATAAGTATTGTAAGAGCTAAAAGTGTAATACTGACAAATTTTTTCATTCAAGGGCCCTCGGAGATTTTTAATGCATCCTGTAAATACCTTATAGTATAATTTTCGGTCAAACATTATATATTGCGGGTAATAATTTTTTATATTGACCTGCGGATTGTTATTGTAAAATAATTATCATAAATAACTGTTTAAGCTGACTATAGCATTTCACGAAATAATTAGGCCCCTGTCATTCCGGCCGTAGTGTTAACGGAGTGCCGGAATCTCATAAAAC
>DINC01000359.1:0-18705 GCA_002425885.1 Spirochaetia bacterium UBA5550
CTCTTGTTGAATAATACTTAACTTTCTTAAATAAACTGATAAATCTTTTAGCATTAGAAACGACATCCTAATAAATTTATCACTAAATCCTTCCAACAGTGCATCTTCAAACTCAAGATAGTTTTCGCCAATCTCAAGACCTTCAATATTCTTTAAATCATCAGGCATTGCATCATTACTAATAACACGCAAAAATCCGACTATCCCCGCATTAAAATACCAATCTCTCATATATACACGGTGTTTCACTTCACCACCTCCACCATCCCGAATCCCTGGCTCCGTCGTGCGCCGATACCTGCGTCATATATAAGTTTCAGCACTTCATCAGGTGCCTCAACAGAGAATGTGCCGGAAACAGCGGGTATTACTTCACCGTAATGGAAAACTTTAACTGTTCTGCAATCGACAGGTGTAAAAAGAAAATTGCTGCTTTCTAATTTATAATCTTCACCAAGGAACTCCCTGCACATCACCCTGACTGAATTAAAAAGGTTTTCATTGAACAGCTTGTCTTCAACAGTAAGATATTCACTATCCTTCTTCTTATCATCACTACGCTCATTCATATTCCGTACAACCATCGGCGACATCAGCCTGAACTGTGCCTTGCCACCGCTGAACTGTATTTCCCTTGCAAGGCGGAAATTCTTTAACTCAATGTCATGATTAAAGGGTGTGTATTTGCCTGAAATGTTAAGAAGTGAATTATACTGGTTTATTAAAAATCCTGCATCCGGTGAAGAAATGGTTATCCCCATCCTCTCTTTATCAAATTCAAGGAAAGATTTATCATTATACTTTATATTCTTTGCTCCGGATATATAAATGCAGTAAGTGAATGGTTTTGCAATATTCCTTTTTTTATCACCCCAATACCTGTTATACATGTCGGGGTTTTCTCTAAGTATTGATTCTTTAAAAAGTGAAGCTATATTTCTCCTGTAATTTGTTGGAACCCTGTATGGGCCTTCCCCTTTAAAAATAATATCCGCTGTAAATCTCATATTATCACCTTAGTTAAATATCCCATTTTCACTATACAATTTACATTATAAATGTCGGTTCAAAACCGCTCTAAAATAACCATAAAATCTAAATGACAAACACTCAACCCGCACTTCAACCATACCACACACTCCCCTAAAAACATAGACCTCCCGGGTCGATGTCAGAAATTTTTCCTGAATTTTACTCTAAAATTCTCCACAACCACACTCGAACCCTTTCCGGTAACCCTCATATCCAAAAAAAACTGAAATTTTTAAATAATTTAGAGCATAAAACTTAAAAAAACACTTGATAATGAGACATAAATAACGAAAATATAACCGTGTCTGCACTATTAAGACACTAAAAACAAAAAATACAGGAGGATTATAATGTCCAAAACATTGTATGAACAGGAAATTGCAGCTATCAGGTCTATACCGGATGACGCAATTCAGAAGCCGGGAAGTATTCCAATCCTTGTTTACATCCAGGAGGCGGAAAACCTCTATAACTGGAGCCAGGGGGACAAGGAAATTCTCACGGCAAAGGGGCTGAAATGGTCTTTTGTTGACAACATCCCTGCACGGGCCGGGGCACTCCGTGAAGCCCAGTCGAAATGGATAGCGGCACGAAATACCCACGAAAATTCTGAAAAAATATGGAGCATAGAAGCGCCGCAGGCAAAAAAATTAAGGAATGAACTTCTCTGCGCTATGAAATTCGCTTACCGCAAAGATTCAACTTTTAAAGGAAGGCTCTCCGCTTTTAAAACAGGGGGAAGTTATGCGAGGATTATACAGAATCTCAACGACCTCGCTGTCATAGCAGGTGAAAATACCGGACCACTACAGGAAATTAAATATGATCTGTCAAACCTGGAGCTTGCGGCTTCAACATCAGCTAAAATGGCGGCCCTTTTAGCTGCTGTTACAACTGAAAGGGCATATTGCACTACAGTGTCCAAAATACGCGACCAGGCTTACACTCACCTGAAAGAATCGGTTGATGAAGTATGCAGTTTTGGCCGGTATATTTTCAGAAAGGATGAAGCAAAATATAAAAGATATACATGCGAATACAGCAGACAGATCAGAAAAAGACAAGCTGCGAAAAAAGAAGCTGAAAAAGAAACTGAACCTGCATATTAATACCTGTGATTCTGTCTCCCTCTGGTTTTACAGGGGGAGATTTTAATAAATTATCTCAGCAAAAACCGCGATTATATCCCCGATAAGCGTATGTGATACTCAAAGAAGCGCAGGTGCGGCTCCGTGNNGAAGCGCAGGTGCGGCTCCGTGAAGCGAATGTGGAGCCCGGTGAAGCGCAGGTGCGGCTCCGTGAAGCGAATGTGGAGCCCCGTGAGGCGCAGGTGCCGTTCCGTGAAGCGAATGTGTACCCCTGTGAACCGCAGGTGCCACTCCGTGAAGCGAATGTGAAGTTCCATCAGGAGAATACACTGCAACCTGATGCGAATACACCCCAATTTGAGCCCCTTTTTCCCCAGGAAATCATTATCAATCCCCCTCCGGGGGAAGCCGGAATAAGTTTATTCAGCACGCCAGGTTAATCGGCAGGGGGCCGGAAGAATAAATGTGAGAAGAAGCCCTCCTCATACTAAAGTACTATTGAATTTTCCCCCTGCCTATGATAAATATAAAGTCATAAAAACATGAATTTATACATCTTATAATGGATCTTTTCCCGCTTTTATGGACTTAAATGCCTGTAAGAGCGGGAAAAGGATATTGACATAAATAAAAATAATATAAACCTATACCAGTTATGCTTCGATCAAAAACCAGAGTGTTCCTTGTTGACGACCACGAGATGATTCTCCCGGGGCTTAAGATAGCTATTGAGTCGATAGAAAAATTTACTGTAATAGGCACTGCAACCGACGGGCTCACCGCGTTCAACAGCATCATGGAACTATCTCCAGACATCGCGGTTCTTGACCTCTCCATACCTGTACTGAACGGATTTGAAATAACCCGCAAACTTAAAGAGAAGAAGAGCCCTGTTAAAATCATTATCCTCACATCATATTCTGAAGAAAAGTATATCCGTGAAGCAATGGAACTGAAGGTTGACGGCTACCTTTTAAAAGAGAATTCCTCCCGTGAGCTTATACAGGCCCTTGATACTGTTGCAGGGGGGCTTAAATATATCACTCCCAAGGTCATGACAAAACTGATGAATAGTGATGATACCGTAAGAAAAAGCTCACCCGCTGTTCTTGCCTCTGATTCATTGACAGAGAAGGAATATGAAGTGCTGAAGCTCATCTCTGAAGGGAAGAGGGGGAGAGAGATATGCAGCATCCTGAACATAAGCGAGTCCACCCTTAAAACTCACAAGTCCCACATGATGCAGAAACTCAATGTTTCCTCCGCCAATGAACTTATGCTTTATGCGTTGAAGAACAACATTTTCAGCGGCAGTGATTAGCTCTACTCTGTCTCTGTAAAATTCAACAATATGCCGTATCATACTTTTTTCCTTCATATTTCATACTATTGTATGATTAACATTTTAACGCTTAAACCTTATCATTTCTATTACAACAGAGGCTTGCAGCATTTTACGTTTGAATTAATGATCTCTTTGTCATTCCCGCGAAAGCGGTAATCTAATAATTGTTTCTTCAGAGAGCACCCTTACACTTAGACCCGATTAATTATCTACCCTTCATAAAAAGGTATACCGATTATAAACTCCGCTCCCTCCTCTGTATTCCGGGCTTCAATTCTCCCGTTGAACCTCTGCTCAATTATAATCTTTGAGATATAAAGCCCCAGTCCTGTGCCTGTTTTTTTTGATGTGCGGAACTTGTCAAAAACACCGGAGGGATTATCAAGTTTTATCCCCCCTGCATTATCTTTAATCCTCACAAAGTTCATGCCGTTGTCTCTGTCCACTGTGATGATTAATCTCCTTTCAGTAATGCCCCTTTCGTTAAACTCATCTATTGAGTTTTTGATAATGTTCATCACCACCTGCTCAAGTTCATTGGAGAGCCCCTCAAATGCAGGGTCTCCATTATAGTCCCTTTCAATAGTGACGCTGTTTATTGTAATAAAATCGTGCATCAGCGCAATGGTCTCTTCCACAGCACTGTTAATTGAAAAAATTTCAGCCTCCCCCGCAGGCTTTATAAAGTTATTGAAATTACTAAAGGTGTTGAACATGGCAATGACAAAGGAGTCTATCTTATCAAGGGATTCCCCGGCAGCGGTTTTATTAAACTCACCCTTGCTGTTAAGAAGATTTTTCAGCGCCTCTGTATATAATGATATTGCGTATAAATTCTGCTTCCACTGGTGTCCGATGAACCCCAGCATCTCACCCATTGCAGCCTGTCTGGCGCTGATTGTCAGCATGTCATCCTTCATGCGGAGATCCTCAATTGAGGCCTTAACCCTCTCCTCTAAATTAAGGTTCATATCCATAATCTTCCTGTTCTGCTGCGATATCTCCATGTTCTGGCGTTTAAGCTCATCTGTTTTTTCAGCCACCATAAGCTCCAGGTGTTTATTCAGCACTGTAAGCTCGGCATTGCTCTGCTGAAGGGCCTTTGTAAGTTCACTGTTTTTAACGTATTGCGCATTAATATTCCTCCCTAAAATTATCGACTGGATTACACAGAAGAGGATTATCTCTGCGGGGCCCACGATGTTAAACCCTGTCATGGATGACCGGATAAACTCACCTGAAAATATTAAAGGGATAAGAAGGATAAACGAAACAAGGAGCAGCCCTGAATTTTTCTTTTTTTTATAAAAAGCATGAAAGGAGATCCCGAGATAATATATAATTGAAAAGACATAAAGCATTGTAATAATATAATACAGGTAGTAGTAACCAGGGCCCGGCTTAAATATAATAACTCCAAAGCATATAAAAGCGGCAGCTGAATATAAAACTGATATTATCCTGCTGCTGTACTCTCTGAATATCATGGAGAAAAAACTGTAATAAAAATATACAGCAGCCAGCCATGACATATATTTAATCATTTCAATTTGGTCCTGTGCTATACCGGTCTTCCCCGGAAATAATGGCCCCTCTGCAATTGAATGGATAGTTGCGGCAAGGCACACAAGGGCAAAGAACAGATAGATTCTCCCCCTCCTCAGGACAATAAAAAGAACCATGTAATACATGAACATGAAGAGAAGCCAGCCTATGAGAATCATCTCAACAGCAGCCATTACTTCAGCATACTGCAAAACCGCTCCGGTATTGGCGGTAAACAGATGCGCGTCTGCATTGCGGCTTATAAAGCCGCAGCCCTGGGAGCTTAATATCATGGCCGGAAGTATAATTATCAGGATGAGGGATTTAATATTCATATACTGTATGCTTTTATAATATCGAAAAGGATTAATCCAGCATTTTTTATTAATTGAAGAATGAAACCGCCTCTCATTTATATTATATTAAAGCCATATCCCGGAGGAGAATTCAGGACATGAAATACAATCTCAAGGTTAAGCTTAACATTAAAAACAAACTCATTGCGGCCTTTGTTTCCCTCACGGTATTCTCTCTGCTCATTATGGGTGCAGTTGTCTACCTGAAGGTAGCGGCACAGACAAAAAACGACTACACAGATTCTCTACATAAAGAGATAATACATATAAACAACGGCATAGAGAACTACCTTGAACTTATTCAGGAGAATACAGTGATGATGGCAGCAAGTCCCCTTATGCGCCAGGCTGATTCAAGGATAACCTCCTACGTTAACCTGAAAGATCCATCGGGCCAGGTACCAATGACCCCCTTAAAAAACTCCGCGTATGAGGCTGAGATATATAAAACTTTCCGGCACTTTGTTGAGACACACCCGGAGGTTGATACTGTTTCACTTGGCGTGGATGCTAACGGCGGCTTTGTACAGTACCCGGCTTCTCCGAGAAAAAACGGCTATGATGCCAGGGTAAGAGACTGGTATAAACTCGCACTTGCCAATCCCGGCAAACCTCTGTTAAGCGATGTTTACCGCTCATCAAACGGAGCGCAGAATATCATATCTATATCTGCGATAAAAAATTCATCGGGGAAGTTCGCCGGAGCAGTAACCATGAATATCAATCTTGATAAACTGACAAAACTTATTGATAATATAAAGTTAGGGAAAAACGGTTATGTTGTCATAGCTGACAGGAAAGGGACAATTATTGCGAATCCGAAAAATCCGGACACCATTTCTAAAAATATAAAAGAACTGAATATCAGCAGACTTGAAAAAGCCGTTGCAGAGAGCGGCACTTTTAACACAAGGATGCCTGACGGAATAAGGTATTCAGTGAGCGTCAGGAAAACATCAGATTTAAATTCAAAACTGAACTGGAGCTATATATGTTTTGTTGAAACAGCCGAATTTCTGAACAGTGCAAGGAGCATAGGGAAAATAACATTTATTTTTCTGGTTATTTCCGTAGTGCTCAGTTTCGCAATTACAGTATATATCGCACGGAAAATTGCCAACCCCATCAGCAGCATCAGCACCAATCTTCAGTCAATGGAACAGGGTGATTTTTCATCAGAGATCAATCCTGAATACCTGAAATTAACTGACGAGGTGGGGGACATATCGAGATCAGCTGAGAAGATGCAGTCATCTCTTAAAGAGATGCTCTTGAGCATAAAAAATCATTCAGAGGCCATAGATGAGAAGGCTGAAATCGTTCATATGTCAGCAGAGGGTATTGCGTCTTCATCAGGGGAGGTTTCAAACTCTGTGCAGGAAGTGGCAAAAGGGACAGCTGAACAGTCGCAGAAGCTTATGGAGGTAACTGATATACTTTCAGAGTTCGGAAACTCAATTCAGACCATGACAGAGACACTTATTGAAATACAGGAGAAGACTAAAGATATTAACAGCATCGCAAATAAAAGCAATGAGAATATGAGCGGCCTTGCTGAATCTGTTGAGACTGTTGGCGTCACATTTAAAGAATTTGGTGAGAAACTAAACAATTTCGGAAAAAACATTAATCAGATTAATGAAATGACCGGGCTCATTAACAACATTGCTGAGCAGACAAATCTCCTTGCTCTAAACGCCGCTATTGAGGCTGCAAGAGCAGGTGAATCGGGAAAGGGCTTTGCTGTTGTTGCGGACGAAATAAGAAAACTCGCCGAACAGAGTAAAAGTTCAGCTGATGAAATCACACAACTCCTTGGACGGATTTCAGATGATACTTCAGCTATTATAAAAAACAGTGACAACATGGATGTTGAATTAAGCGGCCAGCTTAACGCAGTGAATGAAACAATAAGGAGCTTTAAAGAGATCTTCCTGAAAATAGAAAATATAATCCCTGAGATAAATCATGTAAGTTCATCAGCAGAAAATATAAACATGCAGAAAGATAATATCCGGGACAGCGTGGAGAGCATATCCGCCATTTCAGAGGAGACATCTGCTGCATCAGAGGAGATTGCCGCTTCATCAGAAAACCAGACTGCAAACACCGATAATCTCTTTTCCACTGTTGATACTCTTAGAAACATGGCAAGAGATATGACAAAGCAGTTTAACAGATTCAAGCTGTGACAATTACAGGGGATGCATGGAGCGATTCAGACAGGGTAATAAACTCCCCCCTCCTCACGCACAACCCCCTCTTCAATAAGGATGGCAAGGTTTTCCGCAATCATGTGCTCTTCGAAATAACCCTGTAGTTTAAGGTCGAAAAATCTGTTTCTATAGAAAGGGGACACTGCAACAAGTTCCGCAACTGTTTTACCTGAGTTAAGCGATGCCAGCACTTCATTTCTCTGACGGTGAAAAGCTGAGAGAAATGCCTCAAAGCGCCCTGCCGCGTTACCCTCATGCACAGGTTTGTGAGAAGAGCATACACGTTTATACTGGAGATTCATAACCCTCCTCACACTTTCGATAAAGGGTTTGATTTTACCTTCGGGATTACCATACCAGGGGCCGAATCCGGTAAAGTCTATATCTGTTGAAAAGAGTGTGCCTGTGTTATGTTCAAAGAAACAGTAGTGATCATCAAGATGGCCCGGAGCATGAATCGCCTCAATGCGTGATGTTCCGTTTTCAATAATATCACCGCCGCAAAAACGTGCGTCAGGTTCCCTTAAAGCTGTGATACCGAGCCCTTTACCTATAACCTCAACCCAGCGGGCTCCCCTCTCACCGGGGCCCACGTACCGTTCTCCAAGGGTATCGATATTGAATACAGAGCGCGGTGTTTCAGCAGGGAGCAGCACTTCGCGGTGAGAGAGTATCTGCCACCTTCTGATGTGATCGGGATGAGTATGTGATATCAGAAGTTTATCAATACCGATCTCTTTATCAATTCTGAGAATCAGATCTTCGTCAGCTCCGGCATCGAGAAGTATATTCTCATCACCTGTGAAAAGAAAACCGTGACAATAGGGGAACTGCCCCCTCTCCGGGGCCTCTATGAGATAGATGTTATCTGCTATTCTCTGTATCTGCTTGTTATCGATTAAATTCATAAAGGCAACTCTTGCACGCAGTTATTTTAGTGCAAGGAAATTTTTAAACAGAGTCAAGTATCTCCCTGATCTTCCTGAGAAGTGAATGAGCGGAATAGGGTTTACCTATGAAACTGACCCCTTTCTTCGCAAGGTCCTGCTGAACTATAAAATTCTCTGTATAACCGGAGGTATAAAGAACCTTAATGCCGGGCCTCTGTTTTTGAATTTCCTCTGCAAAGGCTTTGCCGTTTATCCCCGGAAGCACAACGTCCGTGATCAGCAGATCGATCTCCTCTTTATATGAAGCAGATGACTTAATCCCCTCCTCCCCGCTCTCCGCTTCCAGTATCCGGTAACCGGCCTCCTCCAGCACGTTTACTGAAAAGTCCAGTACCAGGGGACTATCCTCAACAATGAGAACCGTCTCATGTCCGCGGCCCGGAGTCTCATCCTCGCATATGCCATCTTCTGAAATCTTTTCACAACCCGAAAGGGGGAAATACATCTTAAAGCTGGTACCCCTCCCCTCAACAGAGTAAACCTCGATGATCCCTTTATTCTGCCTCACTGCTCCGTACACCATTGAAAGGCCAAGCCCTGTGCCGCGCCCCTTGGGCTTTGTGGTAAAGAAAGGTTCAAAGAGATGCTTCCTGACTTCATCAGACATCCCTGTACCTGTATCGCTTACTGAAAGCATCACATATTCACCGGGGACAGCATAAGCGTGGTTTCTGCAGTAGTGTTCATCAAGCGTTACATCTGCTGTTTCAAGGGTAAGCTTCCCCCCCGCAGGCATGGCATCACGCGCATTGACAGAGAGGTTCACAAGTATCTGTTCAATCTGACCGGTGTCTGCGAGTATTTCACCCTTTTCCGCAGCAGGGATGGTTTCAAGCTTTATATCTTCACCGATGAGGCGTTCAAGGAGTCTCTGCATCTGTTCAAGCATCGCGTTGAGGTTCAGCGCTTTCGGTTCAATAATCTGCTTACGGGAGAATGTCAGTATCCTCTTTGTGAGATCAGCAGCGCTTTCAGATGCTTTTTTTATTGTCTCAAGATTATGGTAGCAGGGGTACTCCGTGCCTGACTTCATGATGCATATTTCAACATTGCCCATAATTGCAGTGAGAAGGTTATTGAAGTCATGGGCAATCCCCCCTGCCAGCCTCCCAACTGTCTCCATCTTCTGGGACTGCGCAAGCTGCTGTTCCATAGCCTCCTTCTCTTTTTCAGCCCTGATCCTCTCTGTTATATCAACAGCTACACTGATAAGGTGAAGCTCCCCTGCTATTGTAACGACTTCAGCGGAGTAACGCATGGTATAAATTTCTCCATTACGCGAACGGAAAAGAATATCAAGCTCCCTTACAACCCCGTCATCCTTGAGCATTGCCATTACCTTATCACGGTCAGCCATGTCCCCCCATATACTCAGTTCAGCAGAGGTATGACCAATCACCTCCTCCCTTGTATAACCGGTAAGCTTGAGAAAATAATCGCTCACTTCTACATATCTGCCGTCATCAACTCTGCTAAGCGTTATTATTACAGGTCCAAGGTGTACAGTTTTGGAAAACTTCTCCTCTGATATTTTCAGCCTTTCATTGGAAGCAACAAGTTCGCTTTGTGTTTCTTCAAGCCTTAGCCTGGACTTATTCATTTCACTGAGTGTTTCGGTGAGTGCGCTGTTAACCCGTTCAAGGGCATCTTTCTGTTTACGTATGGTCTCCTCTGACCTCTTTCTTTCAGTTATATCAGCATTAACGGCAAGGAGGCACGGTTCCCCCTGAATAACAATAATATCAGCGGAAAAAAGCTTGATGCGTATCTCTCCATCCTTACCGCGGAACCGCATCTCAAGATCCCGGACACGGCCCTTTGTCTTCATCTCCTGGAGAATCCTCTCCCTGTCTGACAGATCGACCCATATATTCAGTTCGAATGCCGTGTGCCCTACAACCTCCTCTCTTGTGTAGCCTGTTGCTTCATAAAAGCTGTCACTGATATCAATATATCTCCCTTCAGAAATTGTGGAGATAGAAATGACCATAGGGCTTGCGCGGAATGCCTTTGAGAATTTCTCTTCAGAGAACATCAGAAGCTCATTGGTTTTTAACAGCTCCTCTCTTGTTTCTGAAAGCTGTCTGTTTGTCTCCTCATACTCCCGGTTTATCTCTTTAAGATTTTCCATTGCAGCAGAGAATTCATCATTTATTGACTGGAGTTCATCCCTCTGCTTTCTGATTGTTTCAGAGGTTTGTTTAAGATCAGTAATGTCGCGGATCGATTCTATTACACCTATTATTTCACCATCCTTATCATACAGAGGTTTGGCAACCCCCCACAGGTAGGCGCCCCCCTCTCTCAAACCGGGGACATGACTTTCCCCGTAAATTGTATTACCTTTTCTTCTCAGAGAGGGGTAGTTCTTTTCAACATCATTATCTCCCTTAATAATAAGATCAGCAAGGATAGGCCTCCTCTCGTTATAGAAAGGGAGCGAATATTCATAATTTCCCTTACCTGTAATATCCTCCGGACTGATCCCGGTTAGTTCCTCCATTGCCAGGTTCCACATTACCACACACCCTTCCATGTCAATAATCATAGTGGGGTCAGGGAGGAAATCGATGACATCCATAAGCTGTTCATCTGACCTGAAATATTTTGNNAATTCTTCGGGTGAGAAATCTTAAAGATGAAATAAATGATTGAGGCGGATAAATAAAAAGAAAGATTCCCTACTCCGCTTTCTCCACTATATAACGCGACAGAACAAGGCTCTGTATAATTACAAAGATAAACATAAGACCCATAATCCCGAAGAGTTTAAAATTAACCCATGTCTCAGTTGAAAAATTATATGCTACGTAAATATTCAGCACACCTGTAAATGCAAAAAAACCTGCCCAGCTGTAATTTATCCATTCCCATACACTGTCAGGCGCAGTCATCTTCCCTGCAAGCATTGCCTTAATCAGGTTTTTGCCGAATAACAGACGTGATAATACAAGAGCCGCGCTGAAAACAGCATAAAGGATCGTGGGCTTCCATTTTATGAATGTCTCGTCATGGAGCAGAAGCGTGGCCCCTCCGAATATCACTATAATCACAAGGCTTATGATCATCGGCTTTTCCACTTTTTTATTCTTTATGTATGAAAAACCTATCTGAATAATACTTGCTGCTATGGCAACAGCAGTTGCAACGAATATACCCTTGAATTTGTAGGCTGCGAAAAAAAGAATTATAGGGAAAAACTCAAAAAGAAATTTCATAAAACCTCCGTATACGTCTTCTGAATAAATTTTATCTCTTTATTGTCAAGAGATATACAGGGAGGGGAGATAAAGAGTGAAGATTAAATTCCGGTTACAACCCGGCCCCCGGCGAATAAATTCATTCACTGATTATATTTAGTGTCGCCACCCCCAAAGGGGGTAAGTAACATTATATTCCATAAAGATAATTCATAAAGTTATTACTCCCCCTCAGGGGGAAGCCGGTATAAGTATATGAAGTATGAAAAATTATATCGGCTGGGGGCTGAGGCTGAATTGTTATGCCTTAATTTTGATTTACTTTGCTGATGAAAGCCCGTGCGGATTTTAATTTATGTTGACATTATGATTAAAGAAATTATTATATTTTAGAATAAAAGGTTACATGAAAGAATACGTTAAAACGAGAACCGGATATGCGCAGGAGATGGTTAAAAACATCAGGATACTGGCATTAAACGGGAAGAATAACTTCAGAAAATATCTCTTCGACCCTCTTTACGAGGCGGGCTGGTATAATGACACCAGCAGACAGAGCACATTAAAACTTATCGAAAGGATGAAGGAGCAGGAGAGAGACCCCTCCTTTGTTCACACCATAGCACCGCAGTGCAAAAGGCTGGTCTGCTATTCAATGGCAGAGGGGTTTTCAGCTCTGGGGAACAGTTCTATCTTCTTTCTTGAAAAGATACAATGGGACCAGAGAGTTTCTCTCAGCAGTGAATCCATTGAATTCACCGACATTATAACTCCTCCCCTAAATGAATTCATGAAACTGAACAGCGAAAGCAATGAGAAACTCTTTACCGAGGCTGTTGCATCTGCAAAAAAAGATGAGATTCTCACAGCCTTTGAGCCTGTTAAGCTCAGCAGCGGCGGCGAAAAGATAAAGCTGGACAGTGAAATTAAACGGCTCTACAACAACATCCAGATTGCCAGTAAATATCAGAACATCCCCAAGTGCATGAAACTCCTCTCAACATATATAATTCAGTACAGCGACAACGACGATTATGCAAGAGATGATGTGGGTAAACTCATTGATGCCATGACAAAGCGTGAGCCGGGATTTGATACCGAACTTAAAAACATCATGGCAATTGACCTCTATTACAGAATCAGAAAATCTGTACACAGCGGAGAGATAAGGACAACCATACAGGCAATCCGGAAATACGGCTATATATTCGAAGGGGATTCATCAGCAAAACATTTCTATGATATTGACAGGCTTGAAAGGATACTTTACAAAATAATAACAGAGAAAGATCTCTGGAAGGAACTGAAAAAAGAATCGAGGGGGCAGTAATGGGCGAAGCACTTCTTAAGGTAAGCGACTCTGTGAATGACGGGATATGCGTAATAACTCCATCCGGTGATATTGACGCGCATACAGCGCCTAAGTTCAAAGAGGCAATAGAGAAGAATATTGTTTCCGGCAATATCCGTATAATCTTCGATTTCTCATCTCTTAATTATATATCATCAGCAGGGATCGGCATTTTAAATGCTGCCCTTAATTCTCTCAAGGGTAAGGGGGGGAAGATGTCAATAGCATGCGCAACCCCCTCTGTTAATGATACTCTTGAGGTGATGTACTTCACAAGAAAAGTTCCTGTGAGAAAAGATATAGATTCAGCTAAAAAAGATGTTTAAACGGCCCTGCTTTGAAAAAATCAAGCTTAACTATAAAGGCTGATACATCTGATCTTCACATGGTGAGAAAAGCCATTACTGATTTTGTGGGGAGCGATGCTGACAGCAATGAGACAGGGCGGATTATTCTTGCAATTGATGAGGCCCTGGCCAATATAATTATTCACGGATACAAAAGAGATAATTCCGGAAAGATAATCATTGATATGGAATCAGACGGTTCATCCCTGAAATTTACAATAACAGACTATGCCCCATGGTTCAACCCCCTTGAACTCCCCTCTCCGGACATGGACTCATATTTTGATGCAGGTAAAGACGGCGGACTCGGTGTTGATATATATAAAAAAATAATGGATGTATCGTATGAAAGAAACGAAACAGGCGGGAACCGCCTCATCATGGCCAAACCGGCTGATAAAAAAAATATCAGGATTTAGCATAGCGGATTTTATCCGCAGAAGACCGGCAATCCGCAGAACAATGCCGGGTATAAGAATCAAACTCTCTGTGCTCTTCGGTCTTTTCGTTTCAATCATTTTAGCAGCAGCAACATTCTTCAACTACATTAACCAGAGCCGCATACTTGAAGAGAGTTTTAATAATGAAATCGAGATATCCCTTAGATATATAAATTCCGCAGCCCTCTCCATGGAGAGTATAAGAACAAATATCCTCCTGATAGAAGAGATGAAGCTCCGCATAAAAGAGAAGCGGGAGGATCTGAAACAGTACAGAAACTTCGTGTACAGAAAAAAGGATTCAGTGGGGAACCTTTTTAAAAGTTTCGGCAGAAAACTCGGGATGGATGTAAGGTATGACTATTACCGTAAGGGATACGATACATATTACAGCATATACCTTCCGGAAAAGGAGATCACTTCCATTGAAAAGAGGATATCTGAACAGCTGAGGCATAAAGACGGAAGCCGCATAACAGATAAAGAGTTCAAAGCCCTTCAGAAACAGGCCGGGGTTATCGCCTGGTACCAGCGCCGGATAGATGCGCTGGAAAAATCCATAGAGGCTGAAAGTTCATCGAAAACAAAAGCAGCAATAATGTCAAAGGTGAAGCGCGAGAGGAGCCGCATGGCTTACGCCGGAAAGAGGTTCAGAAATATACTGAACAGCTTCTATGAATACACTTTCAGTTCTCTTCATGAAACAGGCACTGACAGCAGCAACATCCGTATAATCACATTCAGCGCAGCAGGTGATATAAACTATGATACAGGGAGCCTCATCCGTGACGGACTGGTAAAATTCTCTCCGCTTCTCAAAGATAAAAATTACATAAAGGACAGGTATTCATTCTTCTCTTCACCTGACCGTGCGAAGAATGAAGATTACGCGACAGAATACGATTATGCCATAAGCGGAAACTACTACCATGTGAAGTATCTCCCGATATTCAAAAATCCTTCAACTTATGAAAGGCTCAGGCTGATATCGGATGACATCAGGGAGAACGGCAGCGCATGGGTCCCTTACCTGAAAGAGGATCTACGGATATCAGCTCTCATAGCAGGGCAGAGCTCGAAACTCAGGGAGCGGCTTGAGTATCTGAAGAAAAATAAAACAGTACCTGCCACAGACAGTGAATACAGATCACTCTATGACAGCTACAAAAAGCTTCTGAAAGAGAGAGCAGCGGCTTTCGCAAAACTGGCGCCATACTCTGACGAGATGGAAAAAATTACAGATTACTACAAAGAGCAGATAAAAAGCTGCAATTCCGAAACTGAAAGAATGCAGACAAGGATCGCGCAGCTTAAAAAAGAGACTGCACCTGAAAACAAAGATGAGATTAAAGGCGACATTGAATCCTTTCAGACACTCATTGATGAAAACAGGGATAGAATTAAAAAACTTAAATACGATATGGAACAGGCACGGGAGGATATCTGGCAGTCTGAAAAGCTTTCATCATCTGATGCCATGCGTTTTGTAAGGGATGCGGCTCTCATCGACTTCGCGATATTAAAGCAGAAGAATAACCCCCGTGAATACAGGGAATACCTCGGTTCATCACAGAGAAGGCTCATTGAATCCGCCCGTTTCAGCACACTGAGGGAATGGATTATGAAAGGTGAAAGTGAAACCGGGCTCCCGGAGAATGTCACAGGTACAAAGAACACACCACTTGCCGGTGATGGTATACTTGCATACAGCAGGAGCGAAATCGAGGAGTACATGTGGCTTATTGACAGCACCCCCGTAGCCGGTGATATAGGTATATTCTCAGCTGATACAGAGGGGGGGCTCGTCTCCGACCTTAAGGGCAACAGTATAACAGGTTACAATGCTGTGCTTATTGACAAGACTGACGGTGTTAACAAAATTACATCCAACAGAAACATGATGATTTTATACTCTTCACTCATTGCCCTTCTTTCGGTTATTCTCATATACCTTCTTGCGGGCTTCATGGTAAAGAGGATTAAAAAAATTATAAAACAGACGGCACTTGCCGGCCAGGGGGATCTCACAGTTGTGTTCCCTGCAAAGGGGCTTGATGAAATTGAAGAGCTCGGCGTGTCGCTTAACTCCATGATTCAGGGACTCAGGGAGAAGGAGGAACTGAAAGGTGAAATTGCGGCAGCAGGTGAGATACAGAAGATTCTGCTCCCTGAAAAGATCCCCTCAACACTGGAGGGGTATTACTCCATAGGGACATTCTACAGATCAATGCAGGGTGTGGGGGGAGATTATTACGATATTATAGAACTTGATGAAAGCAGAATTTTCTTCTGTATAGGCGACGTATCAAACCACGGAGTGGGCCCGGCAATAGTAATGTCAATGCTCAGGGCGCACCTTCACGGAATAATAAAACGCGGAAAGACCGATCTGGTGGAGATACTCGCTGAGCTGAACAGCCAGATATTTATGGAGACACCTCCGCATATCTTTGTAACATTTTTTGCTGGAATAATTGACCGCAACACCAATGAAATCGAATACTGCTCTGCAGGGCACCTGAAACCTGCTGTTTACAGATACAAAAAAGGTACGGTGGAGATCCTTCCCGGCGGAGGACTCCCCGTAGGCATGGACGACAACGATTTCTTTATGGATACAATAACAGTCAGCAGTACAAAGCTCTCGCCGGGGGATCTCTTCTTTCAATATACAGACGGCGCAAGCGAGGCAATGAACAGCAGCAGGGAACAGTTCGGCGATGAGAGAATATTCGGAGAGATGAAAGAATACGCCAGAAAACACCCTGAAGTTATGATCACAAAGATTGCAGAATCTATAGAAAGATTTACCGGAAAAAAGATTATTGAAACACTGGTGAGCGAGCTTAATGACGATATTGCAATGATTGCATTCAAAAGAGTCAAATAGGATTAAGCCCAGCCAAGGGCCCTGTCGCGCCCCTCCTCTTTTGCGCGGTACAGGGCTTTGTCAGATCTCTCTTTAAGCTCATCCATTGTATTGGCCTGTTCCGGCATAGCTGCAAAACCCATACTGCATGTGAGGCGAAGCTCCTCATGTTCAGGGAACCTCATATCACGGATAGCCTGGCACAGCGCATCACACTTCCCCTGCGCAGCCTCCGCGTCAGAACCGGGGAAGAGGAATATAAACTCATCCCCGCCATAGCGCACAAGTATGTCATCCCTGCTGAATACTTTCCTGAAAACATCCGCTGTCTGAACAATAAGCCTGTCGCAGAACTCCTGCCCGTACTTTGTGTTTAGCGAACCGAACCTGTCCATGTCAAACATTACAAAGCTCAAGGTGCTCCCCTCTGTCTTTGCCTTTGTTACCAGGCCTTCAAAGGACTCCTCAAGGTACCTGCGGTTAAAGAGCCCTGTTGCCGGGTCTGTTATCGCGCGTTTCCGTGACTCCTCACCATACTGGACCATCTGCGTGACAAAAGCGCCGGTCTTCATAAGCCTCTCTACTATTATCGAGAGCATCCGGTCCATCATCTTCGCTGCAGAGTCGGGCATTGTGCTCACTATACGCGTAAAGTCATCGGCATGAAGCGCCAGCAGAACCGTATCCTCAAGCACTCTGCACGCGGCAGACCTGCATGTCTGATCAATTATTGACATCTCGCCGAAATAACTCCCGGCCTTAACCTCAGTGAGAACAACCTCTTCCCCTGTCTGATCTTTAATGAATATCGATACAGCTCCGCTCACTACCACATACATCTCGTCACCGGGGTCACCCTCCTGAAAGAGCATCTCACCATCCCGGTATTCATAACGCTTCATCTCACGGGCAAAAAGTTCAAGATGCTCATCAGCCTGCCCTTCAAAGATTGCTATATTCTTCAGTAAATTTCCATTCATAACATTAATCCATTTTTACATGTAACACTTAAGTCTGTCATTGCGAACGACGTAAACAGCCTACTCCTCACTCCGCCGCATCCTCCGGAAAGAGTATAACGTTCCCCCCTCTTTCACGCCCCACAAGAGGGAGGTCATGTGTCTTGAGTATAAGTTCATCAGGGATGTTGGCATGGTCAGGGTAAACAGCAGCCCCTATACTCATGGATAGAAACACCTCCTTTGAGCCGGTTGCCTCTGATATATCCAGTTCATTGAACATGCTGAGAATCTCCTGAGCCACGCTGTAAACTTCCTGACGTCCGTGGCCTTCAAGAATGACCCCCAGTTCATTCCCCATGTACCGGAGAACAGTCCCGCGCCCCTCCATGAACCGGTTAAGGGCCGCTGCCATTATTTTAAGTGTATCATCACCTGCCTCATGGCCGAATGTGTCATTTATCATCTTAAAGTTATCCGGCTTCATAAGCAGAAGTCCCACAGGGCCGTTACGTTTTTTAAGTATACCGGGGAGTGTCTCTTCAAGATATGTTTTATTATATAAGCCTGTAAGCTTATCGCCGTAGACCTGGCGTTTAAGCTCCTGCACAAGGGCCGAGTTGTCCTTAACAAGAACATTGGCCTTACGCAGCCGGTTGGAAAACACCTTCAGGAACCTGTACAGCATAACAGCTGATATATCGGGATGCCGTTCAAGTATATCCCTGAAGTCCTCATCTGAATCAGGGAGGCGCATCAGCGTCACATCACTGACAGCCTTCACTGAGTTATTGAACAGAGCCCCTGTGAAAAACTCAAGTTCGCCGAGAATATCCCCTTCAACAAGTTCTGCGATGAGGGTATCACCTTCCCACTTATCGGTCTTTACAGCCTGCACACGCCCTGATACGATAATATAAAGCACGCCTCCGCGGTCACCCTCTGAAATTATGGTATCGCCTCCACTGTGCGAAACCAACCCGGAATACCCTTCAATGAGTTCCAGT
>DINC01000359.1:18717-19012 GCA_002425885.1 Spirochaetia bacterium UBA5550
CGTCATCCAGCGCTGCAAAAATCTCCGCCCTGCGCAGCCAGCTCTTCTTATCAATCTGCATAAATAATTCTCTGACGTAAAAATTAGCATTAAATCGCACCAATAAGCCCGATTGGGCTTACTTTAGCAGACGCAATAAATGAATAGTGAATCCATTAGGGCATTTTTCAGCAGTGCTGTCTATTTAAAAATGATACATCCGGAGGTTTAATAACAGAAGAAGCAGAATAAAATTCAGTTTACTGAAGAAAGCCGTTCCTCCCCCGCCAGAGGGGGAGGTGCCCACAGGGCGGAT
>DINC01000359.1:19038-21697 GCA_002425885.1 Spirochaetia bacterium UBA5550
AGAAACCATCTCAGCCAGCTCCTCAGCTTCACTGTTCATTGAATCACTGTTGGCAGTGAGCTCTTCGCCAAGTGCGGCGTTCTGCTGAGTCACATCATTGAGCTGATTTACGGCTACCTGTATCTGTTCAATGGCAGAGCTCTGCTCTCTCATTGCTGCAGCAATTTCAACTATTATATCAGAGGTCTCTTTTGTATTGGATACAATCCCTTTCAGAATTTCCCCTGATTTCTGAACAAGCATATCACCCTTCTGAACCCTATCAAGGCTTTCCTTGATCAGACCCTCAACTTTTTTCGATGAATCAGCAGTCCGCACTGCAAGGTTCCGCACTTCAGACGCTACCACTGCAAAGCCCCTTCCTGCGTCACCGGCACGGGCTGCCTCAACAGCGGCATTAAGGGCAAGAAGATTAGTCTGGAAAGCTATATCATTTACCACCTGTATAATATCACCAATCTCCTTGCTGCTGTTCGAAATCTGCTGCATGGCATCGATGGTTTCCTCAACAGCTTTCTCCCCCTCTTTTACAACTCCAAGAGTTGTACGTGAATTTGAGTCAGCTTTATCAAAATTTTTGGTGGTAACCTGAAGTGAAGCAGTGATCTCCTCAAGATTACTTGTCACCTGCTCAAGGGTTGAGGCCTGTTCCTGTGTACGCTGAGAAAGGTTCTGGTTGCCTGAGTTTATCTCACTGGAGGCGCTCTTCACAGTATCAGCCGCGCCAAGAACCTGCTTCATTGAAGATGCCTGGTTTGTAATAAACTTGTTGAAACTTGCAGCCAGTGTCCCTATCTCATCATTCCTGAGTTCATACGCGGAGTTTATCTTGTTTCTGAAATCACCCTCCGCGGTTTTATTAAGAGTTTCAGCCGCTTCAGAGATCGGCTCCGAAATTCTTTTCGCGAGGAAATAGCCTGCTGTCACACCTGCAACAGTAAAAATTATTCCCACTATGTATATGATGTAGCGGAGCATCCGTGCACCTGCTGTTATCTCCTCCTCTTCAAGCACTCCGATTATCTTCCACCCTGTTCTGGCAGAAGTCATCACGTGAGCCATACGCTCTTTACCCTCAAGGTTAAAGTAGAAGGTGTTCTCATTACCCTTTATCCCTTCTGTGAGTTCAGTTATACCAAGCTCACTTATATTCTTTGAAAGTATCTCCTTTTTCCCTGGATAAGCGAGAATTATGCCGTCACTTTCAGTAAGGATTAAAAACCCTGTTTTCCCGATTTTAAGATTATTAATAATCTCTGTAAGCCGTGAAAGATTTATGTCTATACCTCCGGCTACAAGCACAACACCCGAGCTGTCTTTGTGTGACTTAACCGCTGAAATAACGTTCTCGCCGCTTGTTGACAGATACGCTTTTGAGATAAGAGATTTACCCCCTGCATTGACTGCATCAGCATACCACGGACGTTTTGTGGGATTGTAGCCCCCTTTGACTACTGATAAATCACTGGTTAAAAATCCTCACCATTTTGTACCTATAAATATCTCAACATAATCCGGGTGTGTTGATTGTATCAGTCTGAAAAAATCAAAGAGTTCCTGTTCAAGAGGGCTCCGTTTCATAGTCTTAAGATCAGTGTCAACGGTTCTTCCGGAAAAATTATTGATCGAAGGGTCGACCCTTCTCATGGCAGGGTGATTAAACATCATCTCCATGTTCAGGATGGCGTTATCGAGAAGTATCTCAATAACATTGTTAACCTGGTTCATTTCACCTATGGTACGGCCTATAAAATCCTTCCTGCTGTTGTTGGTTACCCATATTGAAGTCATTATAATTATGCAGATTACCGGTATGGCAACAAGAAGCATTGACGCGAGAAATAGTTTCTTTTTTATGCTGTTAAGTTTTAAATTAATTTTTAACACCTGCTCCTCCCTGGATCTTTATATTGTAGAATTTCAAGGTATTTACAATATATATATAAAAGGGGGAAGAGCCATTTTTTTTGTTCNNGATAATAATGATTAATAATAAAAAAAATTATATAAAAGTGCGTCGGTATGACTTTAACTTCAATTAAAGCGCTTTATAAACTCTGTAGTATTCTGAATTTCAGCATAAACAGATCCCAAAGCTGCAAGGAATGCTCCATGAACATGCAGCGCGGAGATAGTGGTACTTCCATGAACCAGCTCTTTTGCGGCACAGGCATCAGCAGCGACCATGCAAGTGTAGCCCGAATCAAAAGCTGCCCTCACAGTGGCATCTACACACATGTGTGTCATCATTCCACAGATTAAAAGCTTTTTAATACTAAGCTTTTCAAGATATTCAGCAAGCCCTGTCTGCCTGAAACTGTTGGGATAATTCTTCTGTATTATCTTTTCACCAGGTATAGGGGCAACGCATCTGTTAATTTCCGCCCCTTCAGTGCCCGGAATAAAAAAAGTTGCACCCTGACGTACAGAAAGGTGCTGTATATGAACAACGGGGATATTGGTTTTTCGGCAATGAGAGAGAATTTTCCCGGCATTATTCCCTGCCTCAACTGCTCGGTCAAGTTCCATCCGCCCTCCCGGAAAATAATCATTCTGTATATCAATAAGCAGAAGTGCTGTATTTCTCATAGTTTAATCCTCCGGTATTTATAGCGGTTAACGATTGTATTAGTTCACTTTTCGTCATTCCCGCGAAGGC
>DINC01000358.1 GCA_002425885.1 Spirochaetia bacterium UBA5550
TACAAAAAATTATTTCTTCCTTTATATGCCATTAAAGGCTTGAAGGAATCAAAAAACAGTGTAAAAGCGTATCCAGATTGCCGTTTGACTGAATTTTTCCCGTAAAAGGGAATATGTTTTTTGCATATTTGAAAATGGTTTTTATAGGTCTAACATTTCGGGAGTTTAACAGATGAAGTTCAGTGAATTAAATCTTGATGAAAAGATTTTAAAGGGTATAGAGAAGGCCGGTTTTGTGAACTGTACAGACGTACAGGCAGAGACTCTTAAGCACTCTCTTGCGGGAGTGGATATTCTTGTTCAGTCTCAGACCGGCACAGGTAAAACTGCGGCTTTCCTTGTGACAGTATATCATATACTTCTTACGAGAGAAGATTATAAAAATAGAAAAGTTCTTATTCTTGCGCCGACCCGTGAACTTGTAATACAGATTGAGAAAGAGGCAAAAATGCTCTGTTCATTTCTCGAACTGAAAATTGGAAGTTTTTACGGCGGAGTGGGGTATAATCAGCAGGAGGAATCTCTCAGGGAAGGAGTTGATGTCATGATAGGTACTCCAGGGAGACTTATGGATTTTGCAAGCAGCGGCAAGATAAAGTTCAGTGATGTGGGAATTCTTGTAATAGATGAAGCTGACAGAATGTTTGACATGGGTTTTTTCCCTGACATCAGGAAGATCATGAAGCGCATGGCTCCACCCTCAGAAAGGATTTCCATGCTCTTCAGTGCAACCCTGAGCATGAGAGTGAAAAATCTTGCCTGGGAATATATGAATGAGCCTGTTGAAATTAACATGTCCGGTGAGCAGATAACAGTTGATAAAATAAGACAGGCGGTTTTCCACGTTGGCTCACAGGATAAGATGAGGCTCCTGCTGGGGCTGCTGAAACATCACAATCCCCAGAACGTTCTGATATTCACAAATACAAAACAGGGAGCGGTACGTGTAGCAGCATGTCTTGCGGGGAACGGTTATGAATGCGATTATATAATAGGCGATCTCCCGCAGAAAAAGAGAATTAAAATTATCGATAATATTAAAGCAGGGAGACTGAGATATCTGGTTGCCACAGATGTTGCTGCCAGGGGACTTCATATTGACGATCTCAATATGGTTATAAATTTTGACATCCCTGAGGATTATGAAAACTATGTGCACAGGATCGGAAGAACAGCACGCG
The DNA here is from genome assembly GCA_002425885.1 of Spirochaetia bacterium UBA5550. Lineage (GTDB taxonomy): Bacteria > Spirochaetota > UBA4802 > UBA4802 > UBA5550 > UBA5550. Next base: position 1,182 of record DINC01000358.1, read on the forward strand.
CTGGGAAAACCGGTCTGGCCGTCACCCTTGCATGTGAAAAATTCGTCTACGGCCTTGAGGCAATTGAATCTTATATAAAAATGAAAGTACCTGTTGAATGGGCAGGGGATGAACTCTACGCAGAGGATAACAGCACTGACGAATTTATCAGGAGTTTTATGAGAACCTCCAGGGATACCAGGGAATCCACAGATAGAAAAGATAAAGGCGACAGGAAGCCTAAAGGGAAAAAACCGGTTTATGAAAAGAAACCTGTCCATGAGAGAAAGGAGAAAGCATCTGAAGCAGTTGCGGAGTCCGGAAAGAAAAAGGTAGTATCAAGGCCGGAGAAGACTGCCCAGCCTCAGAAAGAGAGAAAAACTGCAGCAGCAGCCTCTGTTCAGAGAGGAAAAGTCAGTATAAAAGATTCCGGCAGAAAAGAAGTTGCTCCACGCAAGCCGGTTAAAGATGAAAAAAGACCTTCAAGAAAAGCTTCTCCTGACAAGAGAATGGATTATTACAAGGAAAAATATGGTGAGGATTTTGTTGTAAACAGAGAGATCAAATCAGCATCAGTTCCGAAAGAGAAAAAGTCCATTATAGAAAAAATCAAATCACTTTTTAAAGGGAAGAGTTAATCGTCTCTTTCTGCCCTCTTGCTTTAAAGAGATAATCTATAGCTGAGTCTGTATTTCCCGAAAAAAGGTGAACCAGACTCAGTTTTATAAGATTGTCGGNNCCGGTCATTGCAGATATCAACAGGAACAGATTTTATATACTCATCATATCTTTTAAATTTTTCAGATCTATTTTTTAAATCCTTAATCTCCTGAACTGATTTTACGGCATCTCCTGAATAGTAGAGAATGTCGGATTTAATAGTTATGATTTTTTCATCAGCGGGATATTTATCTGAAAGTCTTTTCATTAGTCTGTATGAATCTGAAAGGTTTCCGGAGTTGTGATATAGTATAGATAGGGCTGCAAGTGCGGTTTTGTTTGACGGGTCAATCATCAGAACATTTATGAAATTTGAAACTGCTGCTTTAATATTATTAAGTCTGCTGTAGCTGAGTCCTGTGACAAGAGATGACATTATATAATCAGGTTTCTGCTTTTTTGACCTCTCCAGCGCAAGAATCGCTTTTTTATATTCCCCTTTTTTATAATAAAGTGAGCCGATGTTGTATAGCGATATATAATCCTCTTTAAGATCATTGGCTTTCCTGAAATATTTAATGGCATGGTCAAATCTGCTGATTTTTGCCAGTTCAGTTGCAAGCATAAGGCAGGCATCCCTGTTGCTTCTGTTTTTTGATATAATGCTCAGGAGTCCTGCAATTCTTAATTTAGCATTTTTATCAGGTTTAGTTATCATTTATTATTCCTTTCAGGTGGCTGGAATGATCTATAAATCTTCAGCGCGAACTACACGGTTTCTGCCGTGTGCTTTTGCGGAGTAGAGAGCTTCATCTGATCTTTTAACAAGATCATTGCTTGTCATATCAATTTCCGGATCAAATTGAGCAATACCTATACTGATAGTAATACGTATTTCGCCGGAATCAATTTTATAAGCAGTTTCTTCAACTCTTTTTCTGAGCCTTTCAGCTATATGTTCAGCAGCAGTAATGTCAGTGTCAGCAAGAATTATAGCAAATTCCTCGCCGCCGTAACGTGAAGGTATGTCAAAACTTCGGATGTTCTGGTGGATAATATTCGCGGTACCCTTTAGTATAATATCCCCCTGAGGGTGGCCATGTGTGTCATTTACATCCTTGAAATGATCCAGGTCAGCCATGAGAAGAGTAAGGGGATTGTTCATCCTCTCTGCGCGTTTAATCTCTTCTGCAAGCCGCTCCTGAAAATAGTGGTGTATAAATAGGCCTGTCATTCTGTCAAGTGTAGCCATTCTGTAGAGGCGAGAATTCTCGACTGCAATAGAAGCGAATTTTGATAATTTATCAAGAAAGAGGAACTCCTGTTCCGTATAAGGGGTGTCCATAATTTTCTTGCTCATGAAGATCAGTCCGTTCAGGGTATTTTTTGATCTTAATGGTATAACTATTTCCGGAGCAAGAAGGGAGTATAATTCAGAAGTATAGGGGTCCTCTGCCATCAGTTCTTTTGCCTGGGCGGAGTTAATAATTTTCCAGTTTGATCTGAAATGATTCAGAAGTTGCGATTTTTCATTGATTTTTGTTTCAGGATCAACGGTATAACCCCTTGTCATATAAAAAGATAAATCTTCGTTTTCAAAATTAACATGAAGGAATAGAACTACTTTGTCAACGAGCATCTGCCCGATGCATATATATAGAAGCGACTCGACAAGGCTGTCGAATTCAAGGTTTGATGACAGGCTGAGTGCTATTTCAATCAGATTCTGAAGATCGAAAACCATTTTTTCAAGATCTTCTCTATCCATCTCAGCAAGGGTGTAGTCTCTTAGTTCTGACATTGTAATTATTCTTTTCTTAAATATCGGATTATAATAAAATAATAATTATTGATAAATAAAGCATCAGCCTGCATTTTTGAAATTATTATCGTTATAAGTTTTAATAGAAGTCATATTACAGGTATTTAAAAATTT
>DINC01000357.1:0-206 GCA_002425885.1 Spirochaetia bacterium UBA5550
ATAGAGTTTTTATCCTTATAATTCTTTTAGGAATTATTACTGATTTATTTTACAAAATAATTGTTGACCGGGAAGTGTATATTTTCAATCCTCCATCCGGCTTTAAGAATATATTCGCCTTGATAGAAAAACGATTGATGCATCCTGCTTCATGACTGCGCTGCCGGAATCTTGAGGTAAATAATAATTATCCTGTTTTCAGGAAT
>DINC01000357.1:295-2598 GCA_002425885.1 Spirochaetia bacterium UBA5550
AATAAATTTCTGACATTAAGATTCCGGTATTGCCATAAGGGCAAACCGGAATGACGAAAAGTGAACAAATTGAATCGTTAATTGCTATAACTGATAAAATATTATAAAAGACTGTAATGAAGATAAGAAAGATAAATAAAAACGAGATAAAATACGCACAGGATCTCCTCCCTGCCAACTGGGATTCAAATCTGGAGGAGCTTTTCAGCAAACACGGCAATGAAGGGGTATTCCACCCCCTTGCGGCAGTAAAAAATGATACACTCATCGGATACGGCAATGCCTTCATATTCGGAAAAACAGCCTGGCTGGGGAATATCAATGTTGAAAGGGAGTACAGGAGACACGGCATCGGCATTGAGATTACTGCGCAGCTTTTACAGCACTGCTTCAGAAGCGGAGCTACATCAATAAACCTCATAGCCACTGAAGCCGGAGAGCCGCTCTATAAAAAGCTCGGCTTTGTGGAGGATACCCTTTATCTCTTTTACACCGGATGGTATGACGGAGAGATCCAGGGCCGCATAGAAAAGATTGGAAAGAGGGACAGATGCAGGGTCCTTGAGATAAACCATCACATTACCGGCGAGGTAAAGGATTCAGTCCTTCATGAATATCTCACATCCGGGTATAAATACCTTGATGATGATAATAAAATCACCGGGTTCTACCTTCCCGGTTACGGAAACGGCATGGTGCTTGCCATGGATGATGTTTCCGGAAGGGAACTCCTGAAATTCAAACACAATAAAAAAGAAAACATGAGCGTACTTTCAGAGGAGAATGAATCAGGTGTCTCTCTCCTCGAAGAACTTAACTTCAGAAAGGTAAGCAAATCAAAGAGGATGTACCTCGGTGAATACACCCCCTGGCTTCCGCAGAATACATTCAGCCGGGGAACCACATACGCGGGGTGAATTACTATCTAAAATTCGTACAGCAGCATTGTGATATCATCCTCGTATTCAACATTCCCCGCGAAGTCATGAAGATTAAGCAGAAGCGAATCGAGAATATTTTTTTTGCCGGAGAGGATTGCTGATTTAAAAGCCTTACTGAGCCTTTCAGAGCAATACATCTCACCATCGGTGTTCCGCTGTTCGATTATCCCGTCAGTGAAAAAAAGCAGCTTATCACCTTCCTTATACGGCACCTCAGTTATACTGTAAACCGGATCATCAACAATACCAAGGCCCGGACCTTTCGCATTTATTGTACGGAAACCCCCTTTCTCCGAGTTCCAGAAAAACGGCTGGTGATGACCGGCTTTGGCGAAAATTACTTTTTTTTCAGCAGTATCAATTATGGTATAATAGCATGTGGCATAGATTGAGTTAATCACTTCATATAAATGATTATTAAGCTTTGAAAGAAACAGCGCAGGATCATCGCCGCACTCCTTCACAAGCATAACAAAGGCGCTCTTCAAAACCCCGGTAACAAGGGCCGCAGTAATACCATGTCCCTGCACATCAGCAATAATCATGTATATCCTGTTTCCCTCTGTAATGACATTGATAAAATCTCCGCCGATTGCTTCAGAGGGCTGATATATAAAAGTATGTTTAACACCTTTATATTTATGCCTCCCCGGCTCTGTATTGATGAAATACTGCTGAATCTCCTGCGCGGTTGAAAGGTCCCTGTTTATCCTGCTTAATATTTCATTTTTCTCCCTGAGATAATACTGGGAAAAAGTAAAACTGGAGAGCCTCTTCCTGAACCTTGAAAAAATTTCAATAAGAGTATTGCGATACATCCTGTTTGCAATCTCAAGGTTACTGTTGAAAACATTATCAAGATCAGTACGCGTGAGCATGAAGATTGATGTCTCCTCTATGGCTGTAACAGTGGCAGACCTGGGGAGATTATCGAAGAGAGATAGCTCTCCGAAGAAAGCCCCGTCGTTGAGTACACCCAGAGAGATCTGCTCGCCCTTTCTGTCAGACTTGGTCACAAGCACAGCACCCCTGTTTATTATATACATGGTGTTACCCTGTGTGCCTTCAACTATAATGAAGTCACCTGAGTGAAAGGTCTTCTGCGTAAACAGAGGCTCAATGAGCTTCAGTTCATCATCCGAAAGCCCCTGCAGACTGGGGACTGTTTTAAGCACTGAAATTATATGTTCAGTATTCCGTGTTTCCATCATTGCGCTCCATGTAACTGTAAGACTATTTTTATCATTGCGAAGGGCCATCCGGGGGAGAATGCATCTCCACACAATGACCGGTTCTCTAAATAGATACGATTAAAATAATACCTGATTCAGTATTATAGTATTTCACGAATGAATTAAGCCT
>DINC01000119.1:0-19456 GCA_002425885.1 Spirochaetia bacterium UBA5550
AAATGCACGTATGGCCCTAACACTGTTAGTTGTATATTTAATTGTTGGATTACTAAAATCAACCCCCTGGTACCATGCATGAGTGATTCTTGATTCAGATGAACTCCAGTAATAGCTTTCAGTTAAGCCTTCAGTACTGTTCTTATAAAAAAAATTAAACATANNAAAACCAATCATTTTTTGAGCCCCCTCTGTAACCAGCGCATATTTTTGCCGCATATTCACCACTCCCCTGGGATCTGATTATTTTATCAGTATTTGATTTACCTGAACCAACAGCTTCATCTGTTGCACCTGTTTCTATACTTTTTCCATTAGACCAGGATATTCCGGTACTGAGGTCATGAGGCGAAGCTTCAAGGTAACGCCAACCGTTGTCAGAATTACCTTTATCATAAAAAATCCATCCCCCTGCCGGTCCTTTATCTCCAACTTTATAATCTTCATTATGAATTTTTGCATTATCTGAAGTATTGTCTTTTTTATTATACCGATAAACGTTCATATCTTTTTTTAATGATTTCCACATTGCCCTATTTATACCGTATGGTTTACATCTAATTANNATTGTCATCATAGGGAAAGTTGTTTGTAATTGAAGAATTTTCCCATTAATATTCACATAAAAACGATCGCCAATATTTATGTTTTCAGATGCTATGTTTTTAATAAAAGTAATCTCACCGGTTTTCCAGTTGATTTCCTGAATTTTTCCGGATTTAAATTCTTCCATTTGCGAATAAGAAGTTATCGGTATTATAATTAGTAGAATGGAAAAAAAATAATTAACAGCAGCTTTCATATGAGCATATCCATGTATTGTTTAAATTTTTAACTGTTACCCAAAATTCGGATCCTTCAAATAGTTCAGATCAGGACGGCTTCAGGGTTGTGATTGTTCCGGTAAGGTAGAATAAATAATTAATATTTTGTCAACTGAAGTATTATCCGATTATATCATTAATAATAACACCCGCAGCTGTGAGGCCGAAGATTGCCGGCATGAATGAGATGCTCCCCTGTTTTCTTCTTTCCCCTTCGGATTCAGCTTCCGCGAAACGGTTCAAATTTTCCGTGGAGTAGATGCAACGCACACCTTTTTCAATACCTGCAAGCCTGAGCTTTTTCCGTATAACACGTGCAAGAGGGCAGTGTTCTGTTTTACTGATGTCGGCAACTTTTATAAGGGATGGATTGAGCCTGCTGCCTGCGCCCATTGATGAAACGAATGGAATCCTGCGTCTGTGGAGTTCAGCGATGAGTGCAATTTTTGCATCAATTTCATCTATTGCATCTATTGCGTACAGGTTGTCCGCAGTTTCAGGAAATATCATGCCGATGTTATCCGGCGTGAGATGTTCTGAATATGATACTATTTCAATTTCAGGATTTATATTTTTGAATCTTTCAGTAGCTACATCTGTTTTTTTATCCCCGATATTTGATGACAGAGAGAGTATCTGCCTGTTTATGTTGGAGGGAGCCACAGTATCGTAATCTGCGATGATTACTCTGCCGGCACCGGCACGGACTNNCTGCCGCATGGCCTCCCACTCCCCCTAATCCTATAATCATAATAGTTGCTTTGCGGAGTTTATCAACTCCCTCCGCGCCTATAAGTATCTCTGTTCTTGACTGGTCCATCATATATTAAGCCCGAATATTTCTTTTGCGTTTTCTGTTGTGTGATGAGCAATCTCCTCCTCCGGTCTACCGGTAATTTCAGAAGCGGCTCTAAGGTTAAGCAGAATGTTTGCCGGAACATTGGGTTTTTCTGTGCTAACCGGCGGAATGTCAGGGCTGTCTGTTTCAAGGAGAAAGTGGTGCGGATAGATTAAGCTCATTACCTCTCTGCGTTTTCTGCTGAGCTTATATGTAAGGGTTCCCCCGATTGAAAAGGATAACCCTTTCTTTATAAGAGCTCCGGCGATCTCCATGCTTCCGGCAAAGGCGTGAATAATCCCCCCTCTATCAGGTACACCTGTGCGGTTAAGAGATTCAATAAGTTCATTGAACGCGCCGCGGCAGTGTATTATTACAGGCAGATTAGCGTCAACGGCGAACTTCATCTGCTCTTCGAATATTTTAACCTGGAGATCAAATGGCGGAGTTTCGATTTTTCTGTCCAGCCCGATCTCACCCACAGCTATTGCGCCAAGGGCAGAAGCTGCTTCGAGCTTATTTTTTATATCATGATCTTTTTCAGATACATACCAGGGGTGTACCCCTATGCTGAATTCCACGGATTCAAATTTATCTGAAATAGATTTTGATATAGACCATTCATCGCAGGTGACGGAGGATGTAATAAGTTTAACAACTCCGGCTTTTTCAGCATCAGCAATTACTGATTCAAGGTTGCCGCTGAACTCCGGAGCTTCGAGGTGGCAGTGAGAATCAACGAGTTTCAAAAATCGAAACCCTGCTTGTCAAGGAAATCAGTTACTTCGTCTCTGTTTTCTATGTAGGCCTCGGCATCCCCCATGGATATAAAAAAACGGTTTTTACCATCAACTTCAAATTCTGACACAAAAGCGCCGTAGTGTTTTCCGCAGACAAGTATAAGTTCCTTGTCAGGAAAGAACGTGAAGATATACTTCATGTGAGAAAGTTCGCTCTCTGTCATCTCATTGATCTGCCTGAAGTCCAATATAATGCTGTCATTCATCATGGTCTTAAGGAATGCGCCGGAGAAAACTTTTTTCCGTTCAGCAATAGCAGTTTCTGATTTCAGTGTGAAGCGGAAGTTTATATATGTGGTGAACCCTTTTTTGTCTATAATTATGTTTGCGGTTGAGTTCTGTTCCAGGTGCTCTCTCTTCATTCTCGCCTGTACAAGTGATGATTTGATTTTACCCCGGATAAGCGTTTCGCTGCAGTTTTTAGCGATGTAGTCAATAACACCAAGTTTCATTGCCAGGAGTATGTCGTCTTTCTTCGTCTTTGATGAATGCATTATTACAGGGATATTCTTTGTTACATCATCTTTCTTAAGTTCTTTAAGAACTTCATATCCGTCCATATCAGGCATTTCTATGTCCAGAATGATGAGGTCAGGGGTCCCTGTGCTGGCAAGTTCGATTCCGTCTTTCCCGTTTCTTGCGGTTATTATGTTATGCTGATCTTTTGCAAGTATGTCTGATGTGATTTTAAGTACCATCTTCGAATCATCGATTATCAGTATAAGCCCGTTGATATTTTCATCGAAGTTGAGATCTTTCAGCGCAGGTTTTTCTTTTTTCTGCTCAGGTCTTTTCCCCAGGGGTGCAAGGAGTCTGTTCACATTGGTGAGGACACGCTCATCGGTGAAAGGCTTAACCATAAAGCCCGCCGCCCCTTTATGTATACCTTCAAGTATTGTTGTCTCCTGACTCGCAGCGCTTATAATGAGAACTACGGCTTTGCTGTCCGCTTTTTTAATCTCTGTCAGGGCTTCTATACCGTTCATACCAGGCATATGTATATCCATGGTAACAAGATCCGGCTTATATGTCAGGTAGGCTCTCAGGGCTTCATCCCCTCTTTCGCATTCAGTAACAATTTTGTGTCCTGCTGATGTAAGGATCTCTGTAAGTTTTCTCCTTATCAGCTTGGAGTCATCAACAACCATTATATTAGCCATAGAGCCGCCTTACTACTATTCTCCGATTATTTTAATCAATGCGCGTTTTGGTCTTCTTCCGTCAAATTCAGCGTAGAAGATCTGTTCCCACGGACCGAAATCGAGCCTGCCGTCTGTTACTGCAACAACTACCTCGCGTCCCATGACGCTTCTTTTAATGTGGGCGTCACCGTTATCCTCTCCTGTTCTGTTGTGCCTGTAGCGGCTCAGCGGTTCGTGAGGAGCAAGCCCCTCAAGGAAATCATCAAAGTCCTGTATCAGCCCGCTTTCATTATCATTGATGTAAACGCTTGCTGTGATATGCATTGCATTTACAAGGCACATCCCCTCTTTTATTCCGCTTTTTTTCAGTTCAGATTCTACCTCGCGTGTAATATTAATATACTCGCGTCGAGACTTTGTATTAAATGTAAGATAAGCTGTGTGCGATTTCATTTTTTACCTTTATTTTTTTCTTCAAGCGCCATTGCAATCAGTGTTACAGGGTGAAGAACTTTATATTTTGTGTTCATCTCTATCTGCATTGTGCATGTCTCGCAGTCGGTGACCACAAATTCAGGTTCAGCCTTTTCTATTAGTCTGAAGAGATTCTGCCCTACACCCTGGGATATTTCATAGTTTTCTTTTTTGAATCCGTAAGTCCCCGCTATGCCGCAGCATTCTGAGTTCAGCACAACCAGGTCGAGCCCTGGTACCATCTTAAGCACGCCAAGAGTATATATCACTCCGCCCATTCTTTCAAGGTGGCAGGGTGAGTGATAGGCAGCCCTTATCCCCACAGCTTTCATCTGCGGGATATTTCCAGCTGTAAATTCATCATATATAAATTTTGTGATGTAGTCAAGCCGGTCTATATATGAGGAGTTGTCAAGTTCAAGGAAGCTGGGGTATTCATGCATAAGCGCAAACGAACAGCTGGATGAAGTTGATACTATTACAGCATCCCCGGTTTTTCCGAGAGAGTCGATGTTATATTGCGCGTTCTTTTTTGCTTTTTCAATATATCCGTTCGCGATGAGCGGAACACCGCAGCACTTCTCGTCAACAAGGTCAACTCCGTAGCCCAGCGCATTCATTACTTTGATAAGGTCTTCACCCAGTGAATGATTATTGTAATTAACAAAACATCCGTGATAGAACACAGCTCTCTTCTCATACACTTTCTGGCTCTGCATGAATTTTTTTTTGTAGAGCCCTGTGAATGTGCCTCTCTGATACGCAGGGAATTTTCTGCTGTAGGGAATATTAAGGAAGAGGTGCATCAGTACTTTCATTACTTTAAGGTTAATAATGAAGTTAGTCAGTCCGCTGAAAATTGTTGCAAGCCCCCCCACGAGGTCAGTCCTGCTCATGAAAAAGTCACGCGGCCTGAACCAGTGTACCTTTACATATTTCCACTTGGCGTTCTGTATAATCTCCGCGATCTTTACGTCAGAGGGGCATGCTATCTCGCACCTTTTACAGTTGGTGCAGTATTTCAGTGAGGCGTCAACAAGTTCCGGATTCTTTATCCTTAACCTCTCGGCATCGGGCCCGGACTGCTTGGGTCCGGGGAAGAGGTGAGTAGCCTGGGCAACCGGGCAGTAGATTGTGCATACTGTACATTTTATACAATGGTCGAAGCTTATATTCTCAAGTTTAATCATTTTTTAATTTCCCTGATAATTCTTTCAGCGCATTTATATCCTGTGGAGATTGCCACTCCTCCTCCGCAACCTTCTTTAACGGGATTATATCCCGCCAGCACTGACCCTGCACAGAATAGGTTCTTTACTGTTTTCCCGTCCTGCGTTGATGGATTGAAACTGCTGTCTGTTTCAACACCGTAGCTGAGGAAGGGGTGTGACTTTTTGTCAAAAAAGTTCCAGCTGTACCATTTACTCCGCTTTGAATCACCCTTAACTTTAAGATCAAACACAGGTTCGCTGATGCTGGAAACACCTGACTGAAGCCCGCCGCTGAAAAAACTTCCTGATGCAAGTACGTAATATTTCGCTTTAATTTCAGAAGATGTTCCACGGCTGCCGGTTATAATACTCTCCACGATACCTTTTTTTATAACAGATGATTCTATCTTTTTCCCTGCGATATATTCTCCGCCATGTTTAAAGAAACTGTTTTTCACCGCATGGTCTATCCTGAGGCCAAGTATTGAAGGTGGGAGTGTAGGTATTTCGTATATAAATTTTCCGGTCATTGCCTCCAGTTTTCCCCTGATCTCCCTGTAGTTGTTGATACCGATAAATGCCGGGAGGGAAACAGCGTCAGCATCACCGGCTGCTCTCTTAATTTCGTCAGCGATTCTCGGGAGGTAACGCTCTGTTTCAAAAATTCTTGCAATGTCAGTAGACCTGAACTCATGAAGATTCTTCTCTGTATGGAGGTAGTAGGGGAGAGATATATCCCCCAGCATAAGTTCACTGTTTTTAAACAGCGGGTGTTCTTTAAGGTTCGCCGCTGTCTGTTCCGGGTAGTAGTCACGGAAGCCTTTGAAGTTCAGTATTGCAATCTTTGCTCCGGACTTGATTATATCTTTACCCCTGCTGCTGAATACACTCTCCTGCGAAAGATACGTGGGCTTTACAGCGCCTATTGCAGTCACATGAAAATGGTTAAAGTCGCTGTTATGGTTCAGCGTAATCCCTTCATCTGAAACTTTTTCTTTAAAATAATCGAGACTCTTTCTGATTGCCGGGATGCCCACCTTAGTGTAAGGGTGATCCTTCTTTTTCGCAGCATTATTTTTAATATGTTCAAACGGCTTTTTAACTACAGAACCGTTTTCTGTAAATCCCGCAAGGTCAATTGATCCTGATGAGAAATGGAGAGAGTTCATCCCCCCTGAAATAACAACAGTGCGGAGCCCCTCTTCAGCACACCGGATGCCGCAAGTTAGGCCCGCAAGCCCTCCGCCGATTATTACGCAGTCGTATATCACTTATGCTAACCCTTTTTCTTCTTTTTATTGTTTACGTGAGAGAGTCCGAAGAGCCCCTGGTATATCCAGTATGTAAATTCAGACTCTCTGAGTCCGTCACCCCAGAGCACAGGCCTGATCCCTTTCCACCGTTCCTCAAGGAAATCATGGAGGAGTTCAACAGATCCTTCCGGAGTGGCCGCGCCGTATTCATGGAAAAGCCCGGCGCCCCTGTACGCGCAGAGTTCACCCTGGCATGGCCCCATCCCGATACGGGTTCTTCGTCTCAGGTCAACCAGATCTTTCACGTCGAGTTTTTTGATCGCGTACTCAATCTCACCTTCTGTAACCATCTCGCATTCGCAGATGAGCCTGTAGTTCTTCTTCTCGCCTGTCATTATATTGCGCAGCCTCTGCCCGTGCCTGTAGAATGTTGAACCCACAACAGAATCGGGTATGCCGCTGAATCTTTTTACTGTACGCCCGCTGCTGAACCTGCTCTCTGAACCGGGGAGGGGGACTTTATGAGTTTTACACTTCTTCTTAACTCCAAGCTTTTTACAGGCAAGGTCAGCGGTCTTTTCAGCCATGAGTCTGTATGTCATCAGTTTTCCGCCGGAGATTGTGATGAACCCGTCAAGGCCGTCGCGATTTTTATGATCAATGAGCACAATCCCCCGGCTGATGTTTCTCCCCTCCGCCTCGCCCGAAACAGCGACAAGGGGGCGCACGCCGCAGTATGCACGCAGCGCCCGTGTGTTCTTCACGTTGGGGATGAGCTTCTCTCCATCAGAAAGGAGTATATCGATTTCGTCATCATCTATGGTATAGTCATCAATTTTGTCGTAGGGGATCTCTTTCGATGTTGTACCAATTAGTGAAACAGTATCTCCCGGTACAATTATATCGCCGTCCGCCGGGGGCCTGCAGCGGTTTACCACAACTCCGTTTATCCTGTAGTCAATGATAAGCATGGAGCCCTTTGAGGGGAACATCGGAAGTTTAATCTCTGCCATTGCGCAGACCTCCTGCCCCCATACACCTGCTGCATTGATTATTACAGGAGCCATTACTTCAATGGCATCACCGTTTTTTGTTATGCAGCTTACACCTGAAACTTTGCTCCCCTCTTTAAGAATTGCGGAAACACGGGTGTGGGTCAGTATAATTGCCCCTCTCTCTTTCGCGTCAAGCATGTTGGAGGCAGTGAGCCTGAAGGGATCAATAGTGCCGTCCGGAACTGTCATTGCTGAAAGAATTCCCGGATTAAGGTTCGGTTCAAGCTGAAGGGCTTTTCGTATGCTGATCTCCTTTGCCGGGATTCCTGCGTACCTGCACCCCTCAAGGAGGAGCCTGTGGTAGCCGGGATCATCTTCCGGGAGTGTTACAAACAGGCCCCCTGTATCCTCAATGCAGTGCCACGCAATTTTCCGGAGTGTTTTATTCTCCCGCATACATTCGTGCGCTGATTCATGATCCTTTACCGCGTAGCGTGCTCCCGAGTGGAGCAGTCCGTGGTTACGGCCTGTGGTGCCGGAAGCAATATCGTTTTTTTCTATGAGAACACATCGGACTCCTCTCATGGAGAGATCGCGGGCAGTTCCTGCCCCTGTAGCGCCCCCGCCTATAATAATCACATCTGTTTCAATTCTGTTCATTCCTATGATGATCCCCGTGATTTTTGTACGAAAAAGGCTTTGAATAAATTAGCACATTGTCATTTCGAACGCATGTGAGACGACCGAAATAGAGCTGTAAGCTAATCTTAGATTATGGCGTAAATAGATTTCTCAGTCGCTGCCGCTTCTTCGAAATGACATAGAGCAAGTGCAAAATAAACCGTTAACTGCCATAATATAAAATGTAGCAGGGGTTATCTGATAGTGTCAAATAATATTCCTTCAGATAGTATTTTATGAGTGATATATAGTTTATTTTCCTGATCAAGGCGGCATGGATAATCAACTATTTTTATTGACATACTATCCGGATGAGAATAACAGAAAGGTTCAATCCGGGAATCGGCTAATTCAGAATCGGGGGAATACAGGAAATGGAACAGTTTTTTCAGCTCTCAAAAAACAAAACGGACGTAAGGACAGAAATACTTGCGGGTATAACAACATTTCTCGCAATGATGTATGTAATAGTGGTAAACCCTGCAATACTTAAAGACGCAGGTATGTCATTCAGCGCGGTTCTTACTGCAACAGTAATGGTTTCAGCATTCAGCAGTATTGCAATGGGAATTTACGCAAAGACGCCAATAGCCCTGGCGCCGGGTATGGGGATTAATGCCTTTTTTACATACGGAATAGTCATAGGCATGGGAGTATCCTGGGAAATAGCTCTCGGCGCTGTGTTCTGGTCAGGTGTAGTATTTATTCTTCTTTCTGTTTTTAACATAAGGACATATATAGTTCATGCAATTCCGAAACAGCTACGGTACGCAGTTGCAGCCGGAATCGGTCTTTTCATCACACTCATAGGGCTTAAACAGTCCGGTTTTATAGCACCTAACCCTGCAACCATGGTGGGATTCGGAGGGTTCAATGCTGTGACAATTACTTTTGTTATAGGGTTGGCCGTAACCGCTGTTCTCATAGTGAAGAACAGGAAGGGTGCAATGGTTATAGGGATAGTCCTTACAACTCTCATAGCGATCCCTGTCGGAAGATATTGGGGCGGAGATGTCCCGCAGGTGGTATACAGGGGGATTTTTTCAGCACCCGATTTCAGCCTCCTCTTTAAGCTTGATCTTATCGGCTCCCTTAAACTGGCTCTGGTGCCTGTTATATTCACTCTTCTTTTTACTGATATGTTTGACAGTATCTCTACATTTATAGGTGTGGCAGAGGCAGCTGACCTTCTTGATGAGGATGGTGAACCGAAAAACGTGAAGGAGTGTCTCATTGTGGATTCAATATCAACAACAATCTCAGGTCTTTTCGGCACAAGTTCAGGAACAAGTTATATAGAGTCTGCGGCAGGCGTTGAACAGGGGGGAAGAAGCGGACTTACAGCAGTTGTGGCCGGTCTCCTCTTTATTCCGTTTATGTTCTTTTCTCCCCTTCTTTCTGTTGTACCGGCAGTGGCCACGGCCCCTATTCTGGTTCTGGTTGGTGCTTTCATGATGAAGCCGGTTGCAAAGATCAACTGGGATTCCATGGATGACGCTATCCCGGCATTCCTCTCTATAATACTTATCCCGATGACATATTCTATTACACAGGGGATTGTGTGGGGATTTCTCAGCTGGACTGTTATTAAGCTGCTTGAAGGTAAAAGGGGGGATCTCTCTCTAACCCTGATTATTATAGACATACTGGCGATTATGGCCCTTGTGATATAAAAGCAGATAAAGCCCGCATTTCAGCGGGCTTTATTGCCGGGAATCCTGCTGCCATTAGCCGTTCCCGGTAATAAAAATTATAGTCTGAATTAATGTAGAGTCGTTACCGCTTTTAACGGAATAAAAAAATAAACTTATAAATTGACAATTTTCAGGTTATACCTGAGTCTGTTCTGCGGTGAAAAATATGCTTTTAAATAAGATTAATTACCCCTCAGATTTGAAAAAACTCTCGGTAAAAGAGATGGGGGAGCTGGCGGAGGAGATTCGTCAATTCATGCTTGATGTAATATCCGAGCGTGGGGGGCACCTTGCCTCATCTCTCGGTGTTGTTGAGCTTACTATAGCTCTTCATTATGTTTTCAATACACCCGTTGATAAGATAATCTGGGACGTGGGGCACCAGTCATACTCCCACAAGATCCTCACGGGCCGTAAAGATCAGTTCAATACAATCCGCAAGCATGGCGGTTTAAGCGGATTCCCGAAACGGAATGAATCTCCATATGATACCTATGATGTGGGGCACAGCAGCACAAGTATCTCTCTTGCTACAGGTGAAGCTGCGGGGAGAGACCTGAACGGAGATAAATACAAAATAGTTGCAATAATAGGGGACGGATCTCTAACAGCAGGTATGGCCTTTGAAGGACTCAATCACCTGGGGCATATAGGTAAAGATGTAATAGTAATTCTGAATGACAATGAGCATTCAATATCTGAAAATGTGGGCGCCCTTTCATCCTATATGACTGAGATGAGAGCCGGTTTCTTTTATAACAGGTTCCGTAAAAAGTCGATGCAGTTAATAAAGGGTCTCCCGGTAATAGGTAAGCCGCTGTTTAATTTTATTTTCAGGGCATTCACATCGTTTAAAACTTTCATAACTCCGGGACAGCTTTTCGAGAGTCTCGGGCTCCGTTATTTCGGCCCGGTTGACGGGCATAATATTAATGACCTTATAAAGATCCTGGACAGGGTAAAGGATATAAATTCCGGTCCGAAAATTGTGCATGTTCTCACAAAGAAGGGGAGAGGTTTTGTCCCTGCTGAGGATGACCCCTGCAGTTTTCACGGAACCGGCCCCTTTGACAGGGATACAGGGTCTAAAAAAACCGGTGCAGGGGCTGAATCTTACTCCTCTGTTGTAGGCAGAACTCTTGCGTCAATAGCAAAAAAGGACAGCAAGGTTGTTGCTGTTACTGCTGCGATGAAGGAGGGTACAGGACTTGCTGAATTCGAAAAGGTCGCTCCCCAAAGACTCTTTGATGTGGGTATTGCCGAGCAGCATGCTGTGACATTTTCTGCTGCTATGGCTTCAACAGGATTAAAACCCTTTGTTCCGATATATTCAACTTTTTACCAGAGGGCTTATGACCAGGTGATACACGATGTGGCCATTATGAATCTCCCTGTGCGGTTCCTTATAGACAGGGCAGGTATTGTGGGGGATGATGGAGAGACACATCATGGTCTATTCGATATCTCTATGTTCCGTGCAGTCCCTAATATCGAATTATTCGCTCCGTCAAACGGAGAGGAGCTTCGCGATCTCCTTTACTACGCATGGCAGAAGAATGACGGCCCTGTTGCAATCAGGTATCCAAGGGGGAGTTCCGGCTCTGTTAATCTCAATGTTGATGAATGCAATGAATTTAAGCCGGGCAAAATTAAACTCCTTACAAAAGGGAACGATGCTGCCATTATAGCAGTGGGAGACATGGTTAGCATTGCGCTTGAAACCGCGGCTCTTTTGAAAAAGAGAGGCCTTGGTGTCACTGTTGTTAACCTTCTGTCTATTAAACCTCTCGATATAAATGGCCTTTCAAAGGTAATTGAAAGATGCGGACGTTTTATCACTCTTGAGAATGGCTTTGCAAATGGGGGTGCTGATGAATATATCTATTCACTTCTTGAGCCCGGGTTATGCGGTAAAAGAATTTCTGCAGGGGCATTCCCCGAAAAGTTTATTCACCACGGCACAGCCATGGAGCTTTTCAGCGATTGCGGTATGGATTCTGCATCACTGGCGGATAAGATACAATCGGCTTGTTCGGGCAAGAAAAGGGTGAAAAAAACGAAGGCCTGAGGGCCTTCGTTTTTTATCTACTTATAATTCCAGGTTAAGCCCTGTAAAATAATCCTTTATATCATTCTTCAGTTCTTTTTTCAGTTTAATGTCAATTGCCGAAGCAGGGCAGACATTTTTGCAGAGTCCGCATCCGAAACACTGGTCATCAATGACAGCTTTATCCCCGTCAGACTTAATCGCATGCTGCGGGCACACCTCGATACATTTGCCGCAGTTAATACAGTTGTCATTAACTTCAGCCATCCAGCCAAGAGATTTAAATCTCCCCCTTACATCGCGTGTTGAATTCTTCGTTACATGAAGAGCAGTACAGCAGCATGGACAGCAGAAGCAGAACTCAAGGAACTTCTCCATATGTTCATTCTGTATCCCCCATATATACTGTTCAACCTCAACCCATAAGCTCTGCCCCACAAGGCCCAGTTCTGCCGCCCTGTCGATCTTAGCCTCAGCCTCTGAAGCGGAAATCGTGTGAGCTACTCCGTTCTTCACAAGTCCTTTTGCACCTTCACCGAGGAATATACATCCGAAATCAACGGGATAGTCTTTGCATCCTTTATTTGTACGGCATATACATGAGTCAAATGATGCAAGGTATGAAGCTTCGCGCACTGATTTCTTCATCATATCAATGGGTAATACCGTGCCCTGTCCCTTTTCTGTAAGGTCCACGTTGAGATTGACGACAACTCCCTGTGTGAATCTCTTTTTGTATGGGCTGAACATCATTACGCCTTTGTAAATACTCCCGATGACAGGATACCTTGTAAGTCTGGCGCCGCTAATTATAACCTTAAATACTTTGGAGTATGTTTTCCATGTAGATGGCCGTACTATTATTAATCTTTTTAATGCGTTTTCAATACCAAGACCGTTACCTTTAGGTTTAAATTTTGTGCCGGGATTGAATTTTTCATTATTAATATTCATTATATAACCTGCCGTATTAAACTTCAGCACGGCATTGAATCCGGAGTTCATGCCGTGCTTTAAGTATTTATTTTTTTACATTCCCCTCTGTATCGACACGCCCTTCGGAACATGCCTTGATTATCTCCATCTGCTTTGTTGTCATGAAGATTGATGGCACACCAAGGAAGAGCTTCACATATCCCCTTGTAATAAAGTTATCTGGAGAAAAGTAGTTGTGGCACCGCTGTATAAGTTTTGTCTTCCCGCCGGGAAGCTCAACAAGGACAAAGTTCCATGTCCATGCAAATTCTCCGAATGGAATTGCATTAAGAGCAAAAGCATCAGTCTTATTGACCGGAGGCCTTCTTGAGTCAGAGAGCATTGTGAAATATTTATCCTTCACAACTTCCATAACTTCTGAACCGATACCCCACTGGTGGTAGTTCATCCATTCACCTGCTTTAAATTCCTGCCATTCAGGTTTTATGACGTAGGTATTACGGATATCAAAAGTGAATACTCTCTCAAGAAGTTCGAAGCTGTAGAAGCCCCCCTCTTTCTGCCCCATTTGTGCAAGCCATGGCCAGACTTTTGCCGGCGGTGCATCAATGATGATCTCTTTTGTGAAGACAAGTATCTGATCATCCTTCGCAAGGAGGTTGTCGCCAGGCAACGGCATGTTTTCTGTTTCCTGTGATGCCATATAGTGCATCCCGTAGTTGATGAGTGAATTAAGTACAACAAGTCCGATAACCGCACATGCAGCCAGAACTATTAGTGTAATTTTATGTTTTCGTTTCATATCTTATTATCTCCTTATTATTATTTAACAGATTTCAGTATCTGGTTAGCTGCATATATGCCGGAAATCGCAGCGGGTTCCATTCCGAGACCGTTGTGGTCACCTGCCATCCAGAGATTCGGGGCCAGATCCTGATCCAGAACTATATTCGGGTTTGTAAAGAGAGCTTTAGGCCAGAATACTTTCTCCACAACTTCATAATGGCCGAAGTATTTCCCCATATCGATTTCTTTCTCTGTAAAAACCTCATACTGACCGTCACTGCGCCTGCGTGTGAATATGATCGGTATTGTATCGCCGAAGATATGGACAATATGTTTTCTGTATCGTTCCTTCATCTCACCGCGGATTAAATAGGCGTAGAGTATTGATGCATTGCGTATTCTGGGGAGCTTCACAACCGGGCTTACTATTTTAGCTGTTACGTCAGCGGGTGTAGCGAGTACCACATTCTTTGCATCGTATGTATTCCCTGATGCTGTATCCACTGCATATGTCCCGTCTGAATTTTTTCGCACAGAAGTAACGGTGTCGAACTGGACATTGCCGGTTCCGCTATTCAGTCTTGCTGTCATAGCATCTTCGTCAAACCTGAAAATTTTAAGTTCACTGACAAGTCCCTGTACGCAGTTAAGATAATCAAGTGCAGAAAGGGTATTTATCTTTGAACCTGTACAGCCATGAGCGAATAATGAAACCAGATCGTCAGCTATACCCTGGATTTTTATTTTTTTAATAAACTGGTCAGCTGTCATGTAGAAGAGTTCCTCCAGGAAGGGATTCTTCTTCAGGGCATCTTTTACCTGCATGTTCTCACAGTCTTTCTTGAATTTTGTGTATTTAGGAATAAACTTCATGCGCATAAAGAGAAAAAATTTTAAAAGCTGGTATCCATGACTCAAAGTTCTTTTGCTCAGGGCAGAGAACTGTGTTTTTTCGTCAGGATGGCAGCAGGCTGCAGTAAGTGACGGAATAACTTTTCCATCGTCTTTGAGTATTTTTTTCATGTGAGTATAAGTACCGAAAAAGAACACAGCACCGAAATTAGTGTTGAGGTCTTTACGGTCCATGATCCTGCCCCCCATGCGGTCAGTAATTAACGTATACGGCCTGTTTGCTTCCTGCAGTTTGATTGCACAATACATGCCGGCTGCTCCTCCGCCGATAATAATTGTTTCATGATTATTCTTCATTTTTTTACTCCAAAAATTTTGTTCTTTGCACCTGCGTTCTCATAAAAGCGTCCGCATAGACTGAATAACTTGCTTGACGGCAGTTGTGTCAATTGGCAAAATATTGAGAGATTTTTATGATACAGTTATTAAAAATTTGTATTATTATTTATAAAGAACTATTGCATACATTTAATGAAACAGATCTGCGGAATATGTAACAAATGATAACAATTGAAGAGATAAATACCGAGAAGGAGAGGGACCTCCGGATAAAGAGATCCCGCGGCCTTATATATGATGCCCTTGTAAGGCTACTTGAAGATATGGAATATAAAGATATAACCATTAAGGACATTACAGGAGAAGCAGCGGTTTCACGTCCCACATTCTACAGGCTTTACCAGAATAAAGATGAGATTCTACTTAAATACCTGGATGAAATTTTTGAGGAGTTCTTTTCAAGCATTCTCGATAATCTCCGGAAGGAGAGAAATCATGATGTTTTAGGGAGAGGGCTGTTCAATAAGTGGAAGGACAACAGGGATTTCTTTGTTGCCCTGAAAAAAGCGGATTTACTGTTTAAAGTAATGGAACGCTTTGTAGATTATTCAGCCCTTTTTCAGGAGCAGATTAAACGTAAAGATAGCAAAAAGAATACTCACTTCCGCAGGTACCTGGCAAACTGCTGCGGCGGCGGAATTTTTATGATGCTTTACAGCTGGTTTCAGGATGACCTGAATCCGGGAGCAAGCGATATAGGTGAAGTGCTCGGCAGATTCTATAAGTATATATTTGAAGAAACAAAGTATTATGATGAGAGATAGTGTCAGCTTACCTTGAAATGTCTAATCTGTTGAACAAGCTCTCCTGTCCGGTTTTCAATCTCCTCACCTGATGAAGCTGTCTCTTCCACAAGGGCGCTGTTCTGCTGAGTGTTCTTTTCCAGTTCTGATATAGCTGCTGTTATCTGCTCAAGCCCAACCTTCTGTTCTGATGTTGACATAGTTATCTCGCTTGCCATCTGTGAAATTTTAGAAGTATCATTGAAAACTTCTGCTGCTGTAGAGTATTGCAGTTCAACAGAAGCTTTTATCCGGTTAATAACAGTTTCGGTTTGAGATATATGCTCCACAATTTTATCAAGTGATTCACCGGTGCTGCTGATAATTCTTTTGCCTGAATTCACTTCTTTCAGTGCATCGTTCACGATTACTGTTATCTGTTTTGCACTTATCGCTGTCTGATCGGCAAGTTTGGATATCTCTTCAGCAACAACAGCAAAACCTCTGCCGTATGTACCGGCCCTTGCAGCTTCAATAGAGGCATTCAGTGCAAGAAGATTTACCTGATCAGAGATGTCGCTGATTGCAGAGATTGTATCAGTGATTTTTTTTGTACTGCTGTAAATGCTGTCCATACTTTTAATCGCATCCTGCATATACGATTTACCGGTGTCTGCCTGATTGGTAAGCAGCCCTGATGTCCTGGATGCCGATTCTGTGTGTTGTATAACAGTATCGTTTTCAGTTTTCAGTTTTCCGGTAAGAGTTAAAGTCTTTTTTACAAGATCATCCTGACGGGATGCGTTGTTATTGATTAATTCAACCGATGCTGATATCTCTTCGATTGATGCTGTTATCTCTTCAAGTGATGATGCCTGTTCTGTGGTCCGGGCGGAGAGGTCAATGTTTCCTTTTGCTATCTGCTCAACATTTGATAGGAGCGTCACAGAAGATGAACCTATTTTTCTTATAGTATTTTCCACGGATTCAATAAAGTCATTGAATCTGCTTGATAGTTCTCCTGTCTCATCCCTTGTAATTATATCAAGCCTTTTTGTAAGATCACCTTCACCTTCAGAAATATCGCGCAGCCGGTTCACTGTATTCTTTATCGGGATAATTATCTGTTTTGATAGTGCAAAAGTGTTTATTGTAAAAGATATTAAACAGAATATGGAGAGAATAGCGATTCTAACAAGTTCAGTTTTTATGCCGTCACCGGAAGTACCTGACAGCCCTGCTGCATTGATAACCTCAAGTGAAAAAAGTAGTATAATTCCCAATACTGAAAAGATCATGTTGAAAAAAATTTTAAACTTCAGAGAGAGAAACTTCGTTTCATCCGACAGAGGTATATCTATTGTCCAGCGTTCAAGCAGTGCAATGGCATTAGCAAAGAATGGTATTACTATAATAATCAGCATCTGGGTAGCAACCAGTTCTGTTATAATAATTTTCATCAACGGGAATCCCTGCCTGTACCAGAGAGTTATATAACCGGATACCGTCCCCAGCAGGGCAAATCCGGTTCCAGCTGCAATGTAGAAAAGCGGTATGAAGCGAATTCTCATCTGAATATTATTCAGATCGCCTGAAACAGGATTTTGTATGAATGAATTTATTTTATCAAGATTTTTCTTTAGTATGTTGCATAGAAATCCCAGATAAAAGAATGCAAAAGTCCAGGGCGCGGGATTAAGTATCATCTCAATAGTTTCATCAAATGTGTAAATATTCAAGAAACCTGAAGTTATAAATAACATCAATGCCCCGCATACCAGGCTGAAAAGCAGATTAAAAATTATCCTGTTTCTGTAATAATGCATAGAGCACACTCCCGTGAATTGATGCCACCTTAAAAATTTCTGAAAGAATTAGTTTTAAAACTGTTCAGGCTTCTGCAGTGTCAATATAAATTAAATGTTAAAAAAAACAAAAATGACAAACCTGTCGGATCTGTAACTTAAAAATTCAAATAATGCTCAATGGATGAATAACGGTATTTAAGTAACAGATTTTTTTTAAATGTAATATAAAACTCCTGCCTTATATTTGCTGTTGACTCAACATGTTATGCGGTGTGTAGAAATGAAATCAGGCGCGCCTTAAACTAAAAAGCACTTGGAGTATTTTATGATGAAAAGATTTTATCAGTCTTTTTCTGCCGGAGCTTTGCTCTTTTGCAGTAGTATCTCTTTTGCAACCAGTATTGATGTTATTACGGACCAGAGTGCGAAATTCTGGTTAAACAGCGCAAGATATGCGTCAACTGAAGGCTCAGCGGATGTAGCTTATTATAACCCAGCAGGAACAGCTTTTATGCAGAAGGGTTTATACTTTGATCTCAGCACACAGACTCTGATCGTCCNNATCGTCCCGTATGATCAGAAAGTCAGCACAGCAGGTTTCAGCGATTCATATTCACAGGACACACCAGTTCTTTCTATTCCGAATTTCTATCTTGTTGACAATCTCGGTAAACAGGGAATAGGGAATTTTGCACTGTTCTGCAATGCAGGTGTAATTGGAGGAGGTGGAAGCCTTGAATGGGACGGAACAGCCGGGACAGCTGCTACAGGTGTTACACTCGCCAGTAATCTTTCAACCACCCTTTCAAAATCTGATATTGATTTTAACGCAAGTGCAGGGATGTACCAGGTTGGTGCAGGTGCAGCATATTCGTTCAATGATATGGTAAGTTTAAGCGCAGGAGCACGTTATGTAATAGCCAGAAAGGAGATTGGAATGGAAGGCCGGTATTCATTCGCCAATGGTGCGACGCTTGATCTCGATTATGAAACTGAACTTTCCGCTGAAGGTTACTGTTTTATTTTCGGTGTTGATGTTAAACCGATTAGTGATCTTAACATCGGTGTAAAATATGAAACTGAGACTGCTTTAAGATACGAATATGACCATAAGAAGAACAGCGCCACAGACAGTATCGGAGATGCCCTGGCTTCGGCTGTAAGAGCACAGAACGGCCTTACTGACGGAACAAAGACTGATGCAAACTTCCCTGCAATATTATCCGTGGGTGCTGAATATAATGTGACAAATGATCTCCTTTTAAGCGCAAGTTCAGTATTTTATTTTATGAGTAAAGCCGACATGGATGGAGTGGAGGATTACTACGGTACAGGATATGATTTCTCATTAGGTACAACCTATAAGGCCATGGAAGATCTTAAAATTGGCTGTTCTGTCAACTATACTGTGACCGGAGCAAAAGAGAGCTATTATGAGGCTGATACACAGATCGTCACAGCAAGCGCTAACCCTCCGCTTGATTTCGTTTTTATAAGCGGTGGTGCAACTTATAATGTGACTCCGGCCATTGATGTTACAGGATCTCTTGCGTGGATACATTATCTCCCTGAAGATGTTACGACAGCAGCAGGATTTAATGTAAAATATGAGAAAGAGGCTTATGTAATTGCTCTGGAAGCAGGATATAAGATCTGATACAGTAATTAAACATTTTGTGCAAAAGCAAGGCTGACCTTGTTTCAGGTCAGCTTTGCTTAATTGTGTAAATATCCTAACTGACTATACAGATCTGAACTGCCCCCGCTGAGATTATTAGATATAGATGATTTCAGCAGTGTTTTAATAAAAGACGGCAGTGAAGAGTGTATTACATGCTGCTGTTTATGAATTCTATTTTCTGCAACATCCAGAAAAACCTCTCGGGTTCATGAAAAGGAATTGTCCTGTGTAAGTATTTCGTAGCATATAAATTATGGAAATCATAAACTATGCGCGAAGTAATTATTAATAAATTGTCCGGGCTTTATACAAG
>DINC01000119.1:19547-19709 GCA_002425885.1 Spirochaetia bacterium UBA5550
AAATATTAATATTGCAAATGCAGCATTAATTGAAAGTATGTATAATAATCCTAATTCAGATTTTTCTTTTGCAGTTATAGCTGATTCGCACTCATATTATGATGAACTTAGAGATGCAATAAAAATTATCTCCATGAAAAAAGACGTATGCTTTGTTCTTCA
>DINC01000115.1:0-10710 GCA_002425885.1 Spirochaetia bacterium UBA5550
CAGTTAATTAATTAGTAATACAAAAAACAAGGAGAAGCTGTGTGAAAAAAATCAGATTTTTCCCGGTATCCCTGTGTGTATTCTTTTTTGTATTCGCCGCATGTGAGTCCGATCCCTGGATTCATAAAGGTAATCCCTCTGATACTGATGTGGTGGTTATTAAAAAGGTAACCGCATACGGAACACAGATGGATGGCGTGTCGAATTACAAAGGGCAGGTGGGGGCTGTCACCATGTCTCACAAGGTACATGAAGATATCGGGCTGCAATGTTCAGATTGTCATCATAAAGAGAACAATGATGACCGGATTAAACAGTGTGCAAGATGTCATAACGGTACAGCAGGTTATGATACTATGCATGGTCTCTGTGTGGATTGTCACATAGGGAAGGATAAAGGTCCTCAGAATTGTATGGGGTGCCATTAAGAGTTATCAGAATGAAAGATTATAAAGTAAAAGAGATTTTGATTCTGGGAATCGGAAATATCCTGCACAGGGATGACGGTGTCGGTGTTCATGTTGTCAATGAGATTGTCGAAACTGTCAGCAATCTTCCGGATAATGTGGAAGTATTTGAAGGGGGGACTTTCGGTTATGATCTTCTGCCTGTAATGGCCGGGAGAAAAAAAATTGTTATTGTTGATGCGCTTAAGATAAATGATAAACCGGGGAGTGTCTACAGGTTTCCGGCAAGTCATCTTACAGACTGCAATAACAAATTTTCTCTTCATGACGTGGGAGTAAAAAAAATAATTAACATGCTTATGCTGATGGGGGAAGGTCCGGAAATCGAGATCATTGGTATAGTTCCGGAAGACTTTAAATCATTTCACATCGGTATAACAGATTCGGTAAAAAAATCAATACCGGGAGCTGTGGAGTCTATTTTTAAAGCCGCAGTACTATGATCTGCTGAAGTTTTATTGTGATCGGGATTTGCGCGAGGTAGTTGCATAATTATAAGTTAAATGGATAACCGTTCTTGCCGGACCGGTGTTACCCGCAATATTTTTCCAATCAGTCATAAACAGCAGAAATAATTTGATGGAGGATTATATGGGATTGAACAGACGTGAGTTCCTGAAAATCATGGGGGGCACAACAGCAGCCCTGGCTTTTCCGGGCGTTATGATTACAGGCTGCAAGAAAGCGCTTGAAAGAGCTGCTGAAAGAACAAATATAATATGGCTTGAAGGGCAGTCATGTTCAGGTTGTTCTGTATCACTTTTAAATAAAATTAATCCTGATATAGTATCAGTAATTACAGAACATATAAGTCTGAATTATCAGGGTGTTGTAATGGGTGGAACCGGCGAGTCTGCCACTAAGGTTCTTGAAGATGCAGTTAAGAAACAGAGAAAAGATTTTATACTTATTGTTGAGGGATCAATTCCCACAAAAAATGATCTTTATTGCACATTGGGTGAGGATTTTAATACTCACAGGGGGATAGGTGTCAGACACTGGGTAGAAGAACTTGGTAAAAACGCACAGGCGATAGTTTCTGTAGGTTCATGCTCGGCTTTTGGAGGAATACCTGCTGCGAAGAATAAAGTTACAGGGGAAAATCCAACCGGAGCGATTTCTGTAGCAGAACTTTTTAAAGGCAGAAAAACAGTTCTTAATGTACCCGGTTGTCCTCCGCATCCGGACTGGATGGTTGGTACTCTGCTTCATGTGCTTTTAAAAGGGATGCCTAAGCTTGATGAATATAACAGGCCTGTAATGTATTTCGGAAAAACAGTTCATGAACAGTGCGAAAGGCTCCATGACTATAAGAGAGGTATATTTGCTCAGCACTGGGGAGATAAAGGGTGCCTTTATAACCTGGGATGTCTTGGTATGGATTCAGGTTGTGATATTCCAGTGAGGAAATGGAACAGCGTGAATTCATGTACTGATTGCGGCTCAGGATGTATAGGGTGCACAGAGAAGCCATTCCCTGAATACGGTAACAGGGGAATTTATCAGAATCTTCAGGCTTTAAAACCTGCTGATGTCAAAAAGGGAGTGGAGGTATAATTAATGGCAACTCAGAAAGTATATATAGATCCTTTAACAAGGATAGAGGGGCATCTTTCAATAGAGATGGATGTTCAGGGCGGAAAGGTTGTTGATGCCAAATGCCGGGGCGATATGTACAGGGGATACGAATCAATTCTACAGGGGAGAAATCCTGTTGACGCACAGCAGATTGTTATGCGGATATGCGGTGTGTGCCCTGTGTCTCACGGGCAGGCCTCAAGCAGATGCCTTGATGAAGCGTTCGGCATAAAGCCGACAAAAAACGGACGGATACTCAGAAACCTTATTCTTGGAGCGAATTTTCTTCAGTCTCACATCCTGCATTTTTATCACCTTGCTGCACTTGACTTCGTTGATATTACGGCTGTTTTGAAGTATAAAGGTTCCGATGAGGGGATTGTAAGAATCAAGGACTGGGTTAACAATGAACTCAAAGTCAAGAAGGGGCGGCCTGATGAAATGACAGCAGGGGGGCCTTTTCTTCCGAGATATGAAGGTAAAGATTTCTATATTAAAGATGTTGATACAAATATTTCTGCAATTGCAGGTTATGTTAAGGCCCTCGAAATAAGGGAGAAAACTCACAGAATGGTTGCCCTTTTCGGCGGCCGTGCTCCTCACCCGATCTCCATGGTTCCGGGCGGAATTACAACTGAACCTACAAAAGCAAGAATCAAAGAGTTCAAAAAGTATCTCAAGGAAGTAGAAGAGTTTATTAATGAAACATATCTTAATCATATAATTGCTGTTGCAAAAGCATTCCCCGATTATTTTAAGTTGGGACAATATGACAGCTTCCTTTCTTATGGTGTTTTTGATAAAGATGAAGATCGCAAAGATTTCATGTTCGAGCAGGGTCTGGTTACAGGGGGCAAACTTGAGAAATTTGATTCATCTAAAATAAGGGAGCAGATCAAGTACGCAAGATATAAATCCGGGTCAAACCTCCATCCTCTTAAAGGGGAAACTGTTGCTGACCCGGAAAAGAGCGGCGCTTATACATGGGTAAAAGCTCCGAGGTATGCTGACAAACCTATGGAAGTCGGCCCTCTTGCAAGAACAGTTGTTGCATACTATTCAGGGAATAAAGCTGTTAAAAAGGAACTTGATGCTGTGCTTAAGATTTTTAACGCTGAAGTTCCGGCAGCTCTCTCGGCTCTTGGCAGACACGCGAGCCGTGTTATTGAATGTAAACTGATTGCAAAAGATATGTATGACTGGCTTGATGATATTGAATCAGGCGGGAAGACAAGGAACAGCTATATAATCCCCGGAACCGGAGAAGGTGAAGGCCTTATCGAGGCACCAAGGGGAGCGCTTGGTCACTGGATAGTTATTAAAGATCATAAAATTGCCAACTATCAGGCAGTGGTGCCTACAACATGGTTCTGCAGCCCTAAGGATGACAATGGTGTAAGGGGGCCTGTTGAGCAGGCGCTTATCGGAACTCCTATATCTGACCCTGAGAATCCTATTGAAGCAGCAAGGGTTGTCAGGTCTTTTGATCCGTGTCTGGCATGTGCGATACATGTAGTTGAAGGTGNNACAGGGTGTGCTGACAATCCCTGAAATAGAAACAAAAAAGGGAGACCCTCGGGGTTTCCCTTTTTTTATTGCAGTATAAGTGTTTTGGAAAAATTCACTTGACTCTTGTAGTTTAATATGCCATTTTTGACACATTAAACTACTTCATTTTTTTAGAAGTAACAGGCATTTAAGAGCTGCTTTCTGCAGCTCTCTTTTTTTAATTATATATATTAAAAAAAGCAAGTAAAAAATGGTTCTAAACGCGTTTTTACTCCTTATTCATTCCTATGAATGGTTGTGGACGGTTTATCTTTTATAATATTCTGAATCATTATTTTTATGCCCCCTTTCATCTTTATTCTACAGGCTCTCCCGTTTTTGACCTGATTATCCATTCCGGTTGTTGTTAAACAGAGCATTTATTTTGTTTCATTACCCGAATATAGTTATCATATATTTTAGTGGTATCATTTGAAAGTTTAATAAGGGAATTAAACTTTTAAATAAACCGGAGCTTTCAGCAGGTAATGGCGGAAAGGATTTATGAAAAAAATATATAAAATCACAACAGGCGTAGTTTCCTGTTCTACCCGCAAAGCAGGTGAGCTTTCCGTTGTGCATAAATTATCAATTTTCGCTGTAATAATTGCAGCACTGACTTTCACCTTCTGTGAAGATATAATGGAACAGGTGAAAGAGTATAATGAGATGTTTAAGGTGCTGAGCGTTGAGCCTGCAAATAATGCTTCTAATGTTCCTTACACCACAGTAATTACCGCGACATTCAGCAATGATGTTGATATGTCTACAGTGAGCTCCTCCACCTTTAAAGTGAATAATGGCGCAGTTACAGGTAATTTCTCTTATGACCCTGTGTCCAGGGGGGTTACGTTTACTCCTGCTTCTGAATTTCTGCATAGCTCTGTTTATTCTGTAAATATAACACAGGGTATATTCAGCATTGAGGGCAAACCCCTTGAGTCAGCATATTCAGGGTCATTTACAACAGAGGTATATCATTTTAATGTGGTTTCGGTATCTCCTTCCGCAGGAGGAGTTGATGTCCCTGTTAGCAGTAATATCATTGTCCAGTTTGATGATAATATTGATGATACAACACTGGCAGCAGCAATACTTCTGAACGGTGCTTCTCCGGGATTGAATCTTCCGGTGGGTTATGATGCTCTAACAAAAACCGCAACTTACGATCTATCCTCTGACTTGAGCTCCTCATCAGCATATACAGTGACTCTCACAACTGATGTTAAAAACATAACCGGTGATTCTATGGCATCCGATTACTCCTGGTCATTTACTACGGCTGCTGTTTCATTGTCAGAGATTTATGTGCTTACTCCACTGGGAGTTGATATGCTTTCGGGGAATACATTTGATTTCGGGAATCAGGTTAATCCCGGAACAAGGTCTGCAGTATTTACTATAGGGAATAGCGGTACAACTAATCTTGACCTTACAGGTCTACCGCTCTCCATAACAGGGGTTAACAGTGATCAGTTCAGTATATCAACCCAGCCGGTGACTCCGGTTGGCGCTGGCGGCACAACGAATGTTACAGTTGTTTTCTCACCTTCCGGATTGGCCGGGACAAAGAATGCTGTGTTATCAATAGCTAACAATGACAGTAACGAAAATCCTTTTATAATTAATTTAACAGGCCTTGCCCTCAGCACCGGGGCTCCTGAAATTCAGATTACAGATAGCGGAGTGATCCTTATTGATGATGATTACATGGCTGAATTCGGTACTGTTTCTGTTGGCGGAACAGGGACAAAGACTTTTGTGATCCACAATATCGGATCAGCCGCTCTTACAATCAGCAGTGTGACATTCGGATGGTTTAACCCGGCTTTATTCACAACAAACCTCACGCCTCAGAGCATAGCTGCCGGCGGTACACTCCCTTTCGAAGTTTATTTTAAACCTGTTACACCTGTTAACGCTAAAGCAACAATAACAATAAACAATGATGATTCAGATGAAGGCTCTTATGTAATCAGACTTAAAGGGAGGGGTATATAGTGAGCGTAAATCCCGAAGAACCAGTTAATAATGAACCTGCACCGGGTATCGCCGGAGATGAACGCCAGGGGAATGCCAGTGCGGAGTTTGAATCAAAGAAGGTTATTTTTCCCATTAGCCTGAAGCTTATAATGGTTATCTCGTTCATTGTCATAGCATCGCTCCTTGCTGTTACAATTGTTGCGTCATATTTTTTCAGGTCAGACAACAAAACGCGGGCAATGGAGGAGACTCTCAACTACTCCACGTTGATCTCCTCCAAGGTGAAAACTGATCTGAATTCTGTAACAGAGAGGGGGCGGCTTGCGGCAGTGAGTCTTCTGAGACGCGGCGGTGAGGGGGGCGCGCGGGTGTTCGCAGAAACTGTATTTTCCCGCGATCCCGGAATGATTTTTATCGGAACAATGGAAAAGGGGAAGCCCGGCTCACTTAACTTCATGCAGAACGATGGTTTTTTTCAGGGGAAGGATACACGGCCTGATTTCAGAGCAGTGATTAAAACTGAATATGAAACTGTTTCAAGGGCTTTCTTCAGGGAGGAGGTATTATTTAATCCATCCATCCATTTCAGGGAACCTGTGGCTGGGATAGCGGTGCCCTATGATCCGTTGATGAGTGATATCATAGTAGTTATTTTTTATTCTATGGAAAATATTGAAGAGACTATTGGACAGTCGGGAACAATCAGCAGCTTTATTGTGGCAGGTAACGGAGATATAATCGCGCATCGTGACAGGGAGCTTGTAATATCTAAAAGCAACTACTCAAGCATGCCCATTGTCAGGATGATGATGACAAACCCGAACCCCAATGCCCAGACAGACTTCACTGATGACAGAGGGGTGCGTTATCTTGGCTCTTTCAGCAGAATTGGATTCTCGGACGGTGCGGTAATCTCTTTAATCAAAGAGGATGTTGCCTTTGCAATGGTGTACAAGATACAAAGGATAATCTTCTGGCTTACCGGTATAGTTCTTTCAGCAGCTTTTCTTATTAATCTTTTTTTCTCCAGAACATTCACAAGGCCCATAAGAACACTTACAGATGCATCGAAGAAAATCAGGGATGGACAGTATGATGTAGAAATCCGTTCAGCATCAAAGGATGAGCTGGGGCTGCTGACTGAATCATTCCGGGATATGGCGCATGGCCTTGCTGAGAGAGAGAGGATAAAGGAGGCATTCGGAAAATTCGTTAACAGACAGATGGCTGATATTGTAATGAACAGCGATGTGAAGCTCGGCGGTGAACGGAGAGATGTTGCTGTTTTTTTCTCTGACATCCGTTCGTTCACCGAAATGTCAGAGAAGATGGAGCCGGAAGACTGTGTCGGCTTCCTCAACAGCTATATGTCACGGATGGTCAGCTGCGTTCACAGAACCAGGGGGATTGTAGATAAATACATTGGTGATGCAATTATGGCAATATGGGGTGTCCCGGTAAGCACAGGTGATGACGCGTTCAATGCTGTTAACGCGGCGCTTATGATGAGAGACAATCTTATTGAATTAAATAAAACACGGGGCACTCCTAACAGGCCGCTTATAAGGATTGGCGTGGGGATACATTTCGGCCCTGTGCTTGCCGGGCAGATCGGTTCTGAGGACAGGATGGAGTACACAGTAATCGGGGATACTGTAAACCTTGCTTCAAGGATTGAGTCTCTGAACAAGGCTTTTCTCACAGATATACTTATAACAGAAGAGACCGCAGACCTTGTTGATGAAAGGATAAGGCTTCATCCGATGGATAAGATTAAGGTCAAGGGGAAAAGAAAGCCTCTGCAGATCTATGCTGTTCTGGGTCGGCTTGCCAATCACGATTCGCCGAAGAACATTGATGAGCTAAGGATGCTTATAGGTACATACGATCTTTATAAAAATAACGGCAGAAAAGCCTCGTTTGAAAAAGAGTCAAAATATGAAGTTCTGGACTAACATCTCAGTAGTAATAGCTATAGCATTTGCATCAGTCTGTTCATATTATCTTTACAGGGAGTTTATTTCTCATGAAAGCAAGATTGGCGGTGAGAACATAGGTACAATCACTTTCAAGAAGCGGAGCGCCTCAAGACGGTTTAGCGAGAGTGTTATGTGGGAGGAGATTGCTCAGGAGTCCCCTGTGTATAACTATGACGCCATACGGACACTGGAGTATTCATCCGCTGTTATAAGCCTGAAAGACGGAACAAGCATAGAGCTTGATCAGAATACCATGCTTGTTGTAATTTTGAGTCAGAAGGGTGTGGATATCAATTTCGACAGAGGCGGAGTTTCCGCAAAGAGCGGTGCAGGGGGTAAACAGATTATTACATTGAATGCACGGGATGCTTCCATTGCGCTTGATTCAGGTGATATTTCTGTCAGCAGCAGTGATAAGGGGCTGGATATATCTCTTGCGTCAGGGAGTGCGAAAGTCGAGGCAGCAGGGGGCGCTGTGAATATTTCTGCTGATGAGACAGCTACACTGAAAGAGGGTAAAGTTCAGGCGGAGAAGAAAAGTCTCTTCACAGAGTTTCCGGCGCATAATTCATACCATCTGATTACAGGGAAAAGCATGGCTCTGAACTTCAGGTGGCGGAGTGACCCGCCTGGTGAAGTAAAAGTTGAGATCGCGCGCAGCAGCAGGTTTAGTGATGTTTTTAAAAGTTTCAGTTCCGGCAGCGGCAGCAGGGGAATTGAACTCCTACCAGGAGATTATTACTGGAGGATTATAAGCGGAAAGAATAAAAGCTTTCCCTCAAAGTTTACAATCATGCAGGACAGTAAGCCTGAGCTGATATATCCCCGTATGAATCAGAATGTCTCTCCCGGTGAGGGCTCAGGTATCATTGCATTCAGGTGGAGGGAGTCTAAGCACGCATCAGGATACGAGGTGAAAGTTGCGCGTGATCCTGATATGAAAAATATGGCGGCTCTGCTTGTTTCAAAAATCAATACTATTTCGGCGGCAGATATTCCGGATGGAACATATTTCTGGACAGTGAAGAGCCTCTACCCGGCAGGAGTAATAGGCGCAGAATCGGTTTCAGGGCCCGGCAGATTTACACTGCAGAGAGTGCAGTTCTCTCTCTCCAGGCCTGTACCTGTTGATCCGGGAGTGGTTACAACAGCGGCGCCTTTCACTCTCTACTGGAAGGGGGTACAGGGCGCCGGGAGATATGCTGTTGAAATTTCATCTGATCCGGAATTTAAAAACTCTCTACTGAAAGAGGAGACAGCGAACACTTTCATCCGCGTTGATAAAAAGTTCCCTGAGGGGAGTTACTACTGGAGGATCAACGCATTCCGCGGAGCAGTCAGTTCGGATAAATCTGATACAGCCTCACTCGTTATTACAAAACCTGTTGAGATAACTCTACTCTCTCCGAAGCCCGGTACTGTACTTTATAAAAGGCCGGAGGTTATAAACTTTTCATGGAGAGATCCTAACCAGGGCGACAAATATCTTGTTGAAGTATCTGAGAGGAGAGACTTCAGCAGGATGAGCATGGTACTTGAGAGTGACCTGCATAGCGTAACAGGGGAGAGCCCCGGCGCCGGTCTCTATTTCTGGCGCGTGGTGCTTAAGAATAAAACAAACAGAATTATCGCGAAAAGTCCGGTGAGTGATTTCAGCATCCCTGCTGAACTGAGGGCTCCTGTGCTTATCACGCCGGTGAATAACGGGAAACTTCTGCCGGGGGCAAAAAACAGGGTGCGTTTTGAGTGGCGTAAAATACACGGAGCAACAGAGTATGAAGTTGAAGTTTTTCAGCGTATAGCAGGCGCAGAGAAGACCATAGTGATATATACTTCAAGGGTAAATTTTATTGAGGCATTAAATCCCGCACTCTACAGGCCCGGGATGTTCAGCTGGCTTGTGAGAGCCAGGCAGATTAAGAAGGGGACTATAACCGCATTCAGGGAATCCGGGAAATCTTTTTTTGAGGTGGAGTCTGTTGAACTCCTCCCGCCCCCTGAAGTGAAAGAACCTGGAGTGCTGTTTAAATGATGGGCTGCGCGAAAAAGATACTTGTTCTGCTGCTTCTATATTCCTCTCTGGCATATGGTGATTCTGCGCGGAAGCTCACATGGCAGAGTGTGGAGGGGGCTGCCGGATATTACATAGAGATTATGGATTCAGGTGATAATATTTCGGCAGCAGAAACAGTAACAGGTAACAGCTATGATATAATCAGGCTTCAGCCGGGTGAGTACAGGTTCAGGGTTTCCACTGTTAATGTTTTAGGGCAGAGGGGTCAGAGCACTGACTGGATTAAATTTACTGTGGAAAAACTTTTTCTGCCGGAGCTGAAGAGTGTGTCCAGGAGTCAGCTCGTGGCATCTCATTCTAACAGGAATATTGTGATCCGCGGGGTGAATTTCAAGGTCTCCAGCAGGTTTCTCCTGAGAGGGGAGGGGCGAGAGATTGAAATTTCTGATGTTGACGTGAGATCTGATAATGAAGCTGTGATAAGTTTTAAACCTGAAAAATCAGATCCGGGGAGATATGACCTTGTTGTAATAAACAGAGGTGATGTTGAATCTGTATTAAAAGATGCCATTGTAATAGTAAAGCCGGAAGAAGCGGAGACTGTTTTTTTTATTGCCGGATTTTATTCAGTCAATATGCCTGCCGGTGATTTTCCGCAATACTTCGGCACTTCATTCACCGGAGGCGGCCTCTTTATCCAGACCCCTGTACCGGGGTCCGGCTATGATAATATTATGGTTGAAGCGGAGCTTGATGCGGCGCGATATTCCAATACTCCTGATACTAAGCCATGCAGCCTCACTTATGTAACTTTCGGACTCGGTATTGATTATCTCTTCCATGTTGACTTTGTGCCTGCGGAATTTATTTTCAAATTTATTACAGGGCCCTCCTATACAATTCTTAAACTTGATGAAAGCTCTACCGGAAAAGTGAAAAGCTCAATAGACTGGTTTGCGATGATAAGCGCAGGTGTGAGATATTTTCCGGATGAAAATTTTTTTATTGAGCCCTCCTATAGCATAAAAACTGTATTTTACACGGGAATTTTCTTTTTAGATTCAAGAGTTTCATTTGCATGCGGAACACGGCTTTAATTATCTGACTTTATCTTTATTATTATAGCTGTTAACGATTGAAT
>DINC01000115.1:10727-19788 GCA_002425885.1 Spirochaetia bacterium UBA5550
ATAGTTTGAGATTAGCTTTCAGTTCTACAACGGTCGTCTCACATGCGTTCGAGATGACAATGGCCTAATCCATTCGTTATTTGCTATAAAAAAATATGTTTAACTCATATATTGAGCACGTCTATAAAAAAGGCTCTATTAATTACGAAGACCTCTTAAAAAAATTACTAATTTTTAATAATCGATTTAAATTTACACGAAATAATTTGACTATCTATGAGAAATAATGTTAAAATGCTGCGTAAATACAGTACAGAAAATATGCGGGGGAGATTATGAAAGAGAAAGATGTTTATGACTCAAAGCCATGGCTCAAACATTATCCTGAAGGTATTCCGTCAAGCATCAGGTATGAAGAGATATGTCTGCATGATATGTTTGAAAGGACGGCATTACAGTATCCAGACAGAGACGCTTTAATTTTTCAGGGATACAGAATGAAATATTCAGAAGTTAGAGATAGGGTGAATGCTCTTGCCTCATTTCTTGCTGCAGCCGGTATAAAGAAGGGGGATGTTGTTGCTGTTCTCCTCCCCAACATGATTCAGACAGTTATTACTTATTACGCAGTACTTAAACTCGGCGCAATTATTCAGATGAATAATCCTCTGTATACAGACAGGGAGCTTGAATATCAGTTTAATGATTCAGGCGCGAAGATGCTCATTACTCTGGACCTCCTTGCTAACAGGATGATTGCTGTCAGAAAAAATACAAAAATTGAAAGGATTATCTATACATCAATGGGGGATTATCTCCCGCCGGTGAAGAAACTGCTCATAAAACTCGTGGGGAAGAAAAAAGGTCTCAGGGCGGATGTAAAACCTGCTGAGAAAGTTTACACCTGGCTTGACGCAGTGAACTTTATGAACGGTACCCCTTCTGTAAATATTTCGTTTGATGATACCGCTGTTTACCAGTACACAGGGGGAACAACAGGACAGTCCAAGGGGGCGGTTCTTACACACAGGAATCTCTGTTCCATGGTACAGATGTATGCAGCGTGGTTCCCGACATTAAATAAAGGCGATGAAGTATTGATTGCGGCAGCACCGGTTTTTCATGTGCTTGGAATGAGCGCTGCAATGAATCTGCCGGTATTGATGGGGTGGACTGCTGTTATGGTCCCAAAGCCGCAGCCCGTTGATCTTCTTGCAGCAACAAGGAAGTACAGGCCCACAGTCTGTTCTATGGTTCCCACAATGTATGTCGGAATGCTTCAGCACCCTGATTTGAAAAAGACCGATATGAGCTGCTACAAAGTTCTCACCTCCGGCGGCTCATCTCTCCCTGTTGAGGTGCTGAAAAAATTCAAGGAGCTTACAGGTGCGGATATAAACGAGGGATTCGGCATGACAGAGACCTCCCCGCAGACGCACCTGAATCCATTCGGCGGACTCAACAAGCCTGGGAGCATCGGCCTGCCGTATCCGGATACTGATGTTAAGATTGTTGATCTTGTTACAGGGGAAGAGCCGATGCCTGCGGGGAAAGAGGGTGAAATGATTTTCAGGGGGCCGCAGGTTACTCAGGGTTATCTCAACAAACCTGAGGAGACAGCAAAGGCTATTAAGAACGGCTGGCTCTACTCAGGCGATATAGCTTATATGGATGATGACGGCTACTTCTTTGTTGTGGACCGCATAAAGGACCTTATTATATCAAGCGGATATAATGTATACCCCCGTGAGATTGAAGAGATACTTTATGAACACCCGAAGATTCAGAAAGCGGCTGTTATAGGGATTCCTGATGAGAAACGCGGCGAAAAAATAAAAGTTTTTGTTGTGCCCAATGATGGTGCAGTGCTTGACGAAAAAGAGGTTATGGATTATTGTCAGGATAAGCTGGCAAAGTATAAATGGCCGGGCCTGATTGAAATACGCTCCGCTCTCCCTGAAAGCAACGTGGGGAAAATTCTGAAGAAGGAACTCCGCAGAGAGGAGGAGGAGAAACGGACAAAAGGTTGATATAATGCCTGATTATGAAAGCAAATACACAAGCGTAACTTCAGCTCTCGGGATGATTAAACCCGGGAACAAAATTTTCTTCAGCAGCGGGCCGGCAGTACCGGCCCTCTTTGCTTCATCTTTAACTCTTTCTGATGCGGCGAACCTGCAGGATCTTGAACTTATTCAGCTTATAACTCTCAACGAATATATTAAGTTCGACAGTGAGCATGAGTATAAATACAGGCTCAAGACTTTCAGCACAGGTGAAAGTATTAAAAAGAAAATACAGTCAGGCGAGATAGATTTTATCCCCGCGAACTTAATTGAGATCCCCTATATCTTCTCACGTAAAGCCCAGAGGATCGATGCGGCTGTTATTACAACATCACCGCCTGATGCTAAGGGATTTATGAGCCTGGGGGTTGCCGCTGATGTAGCCAAGATAGTTATTAAACAGGCAAAGCTTGTTATTGCGGAGGTTAACCCCGGTATGCCTGTTACTTACGGCGATACTTTTATCCATGCTGACCAGGTGGACTGCATGATTAAAAGCGACCTCCCGCTCCCTGAAAGAGAGAGAAAACCTTTTGATGAGCCTCTCGGGAGAATCGGATTTCATATATCCCATCTGATTGAAAACGGTTCAACAGTTGTGCTTCATGCAGGCCGGATTTTTGATGCCATAGCTTACTATCTTAAATCAAAGAAGGATCTGGGAATTTTTACAAACGTTATATCCGACTGGGTTATTGACCTTATTGAGTCCGGTGCAGTTTCCCTGGAGAGGAACAGGTATAAAGGGGGGCAGGTTACGGCGAGCTACTGTTACGGCACACGGGAACTCTACCGCTATGTGTCCAATAATCCTGTTTTTGAATTCTATCCCATTGCTATTCTCGCGAACCCGATGAACATACGTAGAGTAAATAATCTTGTCAGCATAATGAATGTTAAGCGGATAGATGTAACTGGTGAGCTTGCCATTTTCCATTCAGGCGATAATCTCCTTTCCGGTTATGAGAGTAAACTGAATTTTTCAGTCGGCGCTGCTTTTGCAAAAAACGGTAAAGCAATCATCGCACTGAACTCCATCGATCAGGATGGCAGGAGCAATATTGTCATCAGTCATGAGGATGAGGCTGACATGGCAAGGGGTACCCTGGGGGTTACACGTCACGTTGTTACAGAATATGGTGTGGCTAATCTCTTCGGAAAATCGATCAGGGAGAGGGTCATTGCAATGATAGATATAGCTCATCCTGATCACAGGGAGGCTCTCCTTGAACAGGCAAAAAAACAGGGTTATGTGTACAGGGATCAGATTTATCACAAGGAATTTTCTGTAAACTATCCTGAAGAACTTGAAATTGTAAAAAGTTTCGGCCCTGAACTTGATATAAAATTCCGTCCTATTAAGCCATCTGATGAAGATATGATGCGGGAGCTTTTCTACCAGTTCTCTGACGAGGCTAAGTATTTCCGTTATTTTTCACGCGTAAACACTATGCCTCATAAGAACATGCAGAAGTATGTAAGCGTGGATTATGAGAAAACTCTTTCAATTGTCGGAGTCCTTGAATACGGAATGACTCAGAAGATCATTGCAGAAGCACGGTATGCCTGGTTTGAGCATGACGGGTCATTTGAACTTGCCTTTATAGTGAGCGAAGAATACCAGGGCAAAGGTATTGCGTCATTTCTCCTTGAGCATCTGATGCAAATCGCGGAGTCAAGGGGGGTAGATGTGATGACAGCAAATGTGCTTTATGAAAACAGCAAGATGATAAAGGTTTTTAAGAGGAATCCACGTAAACATGCCATCTCTGTTGAAGATGGCGTAATAGTTTTCAGGTATAATCTGAAAGATGACTTAAATATTGCTTAAAAAAATTGACTATTTCATCAAAAAAAAGCAATTTTTATTGACAGATAATAATTTTATTAATATGAATCGTTTCATAATTTGGGGGAAGCTGCGTTTTTTTTAAGATAGTTTAAAGTTTTGCCGGTTATTTAATCCTGAAAGTGACTTATACATAAAAAACATCTGAACAAAATAACAGTAAATAAGATTACTGGCATATATTCCTGCTTTAGAGGCAGTAATATTTCCACCAGGGGGAATGATCTTATTTTCTGCTAAAAATATATAAAAGAATACACTTTTAAGGAGGCTTATATGCTGAATCCATTAGTTGATACGAGAGATGTTAAATTTGTTGTTTTCGAG
Organism: Spirochaetia bacterium UBA5550; assembly: GCA_002425885.1. Taxonomy (GTDB): domain Bacteria; phylum Spirochaetota; class UBA4802; order UBA4802; family UBA5550; genus UBA5550. The sequence goes on from DINC01000115.1 coordinate 14,910, forward strand.
CTTCTCGAAGTAGACAAAATGACAAAGTATCCTGCATTTGCTGATTTCGATCATGACACATTCGATGCTACTATTGACCTTGCAGAGCAGATGGCAGTTGAAGTGTTTTATCCCACAGCAGAAGAGGGTGACAAGGTTGGAGCAAAATGGGACCCTGTAACAAAAGAAGTTAAAATTCCTGAAATTTTCAAACCTGCGCTTGACCAGTATTACGCGGCAGGTTTCATGGGACTTACAGACCATGCAGAAGACGGCGGTATGGGTATGCCGAATCTTATAGGTGCAGCTGCAAGTGAATATGTTTGCGCATCCAATTACTGCCTCGGTATGTATCCCGGTCTTTCACATGGCTGTATGGAGATGCTCTTCACTCACGCTACTGAAGAACAGAAAAGATTGTATGGAGATAAAATCATGTCAGGTGAGTGGGGCGGAACAATGTGCCTTACAGAGCCCGATGCAGGTTCTGATGTTGGTAACCTCAAAACTAAAGCTGTAAAACAGGCTGACGGGACATACAAAATTACAGGTCAGAAGATATTCATCTCTTCCGGTGAGAATGATTATTATAAAAACATGATACACCCGGTTCTCGCAAGGATCGAAGGTGACCCCAAAGGGACTAAAGGTATATCAATTTTCATAGTTCCTAAATACAGAGTGAATCCGGACGGATCTCTCGGCGAGTTCAATGATGTAGTCTGTACCGGTATTGAGCACAAGATGGGTATACACGGCCAGGGCACATCACAGCTTGCTTTCGGTGATAACGGAAACTGTATAGGCTATATCATGGGGCAGGAGCGCCAGGGTATGAAGATCATGTTTCAGATGATGAACTTTGCACGTAATGGTGTTGCTGTTCAGGGCCATGGAAATGCGTCAGCAGCTTACATGCACGCAATAACTTATGCCAAGAACAGGTACCAGGGGGCTGATGTTACACAGATGCTCAACCCCGATGCACCGCTCGTAACGATTGTAAAACATCCTGACGTAAAAAGAATGCTGCTATGGATGAAGTCTCACATTGAAGGACAGAGAATACTCTGCTACTTCCTCTTTAAAAATATCGACCTTACACATGCTTCTTCAGACGAGAATGAGAAGAAGGAAGCTCAGGGCCTTGTTGAAATTCTTACTCCTATATGTAAAGCCGGATGTACAGACAAGGGTGTTGAAATCACATCTATGGCAATGCAGACTTATGGCGGATACGGCTATTGTAAAGATTATCCCATAGTAAGATACATGAGCGATTCCAAGATCCTTGCAATATGGGAAGGAACAAACGGTATCCAGTCTATGGACCTTACAATGAGGAAGATCCTCATGAATAAAGACCAGTTCAACTACAAGGCAATGGTTAAGAGAATGAACGAAACTCTTGCTGCTGCAAAAGGTATTGTTGAAGACAAATATATCGAAGTATTCGCGGAAGGCCTCAAAGAGCTTGATGAGCTTATAGAGATGCTGAAAAAACAGATGGCTGAAGGGAAATTCCTCAACCTGTTTATGCATGCTACTCCTCTCCAGGAAGCTATGTACATGATAGCTATTGCATGGACACATCTCTGGTCACTTACAAAAACTCTGCCGAAAATGAAAGAACTCGTAGGCGACGTTAAAGGCGCTGACAGAGAAAAACTCCTTGCTGATAATGATGAAGCGGCATTCTACACAGGTAAAGTTCTTGCTTCTCAATTCTATCTTGGTTCAGAGTTCCCGAAATTTTTCGGAAGGGCAAGAGCAATCAAGTTTAACGAAGGGGCACCGGTTAAGGCAAGTGATCCGGTATTCACAGGCGCACCGCTCGAGTAAAATCAGAAATATCCGCATAACAGAAAGGGGATGCCGGGAGGTATCCCCTTTTTTTTTTGCTACAGAGAGTAAATTTTATTTGCTTTTTATGAGCAAATGCTCGATTTTTTTATAAACTTTTGTTATGTTAGTATAGTGACTTATAGTACAGGGATATTTTCAGGGTATACTATAGCAATTAACGAATTAGTTAGTTCCTGTCATTTCGAACGTATGTGAGAAATCTAAAAATAATCATAAAAAACAGATTTCTCAGTCGCTGTCGCTTCTTCGAAATGACAGATCCGGATTATTCCAAACGTTAACCGCTATAAATCTAAAAATCAGAAAGGGGGGAGTATGGGGCTTTTTAATGCAAAGACTGCTGTAATTACGGGAGCTGCTTCAGGTATAGGGAGAGAACTGGCGCTGCAGATGTCAGGTGAGGGGTGTACTGTAATCGCTGCTGATTATGATAAAAAAAACCTTGATGAAACTGTGAAACTGGTGAAAGATTCAGGTGGTGCGGCATACGGTTACAAAGTTGATATATCTGACAGCAGACAGGTAAATAAATTCGCAGCGGATATCCGGAAGAAACACGGCAGCATCGATATTCTTATTAATAATGCGGGTGTTACGCTTTTCGGTAAATTCGATGAGCTGAAGATCTCAGATTTTGAATGGATTATGAACATTAATCTCTGGGGCGCCATATATATGACAAAAGCCTTTATACCGGATCTTAAGGAGAAGCAGGGGGCGTATCTTGTGAACATTGCAAGTATCTTCGGAGTTATAGGTACAGGGAATCAGAGTGCATATTGCGCCACTAAGTTCGGCCTGCGCGGATTCACCGAAGCTCTGCAGGATGAGCTTCACTCATTTCCGGTTAATGTCATCAGTGTTCTCCCCGGCGGAATAAAAACAAACATTGCAAAGAACGCCCGCGTTATTAAGGACGGCTCTGTATTGAAGAATACGGAGAAGCTTGAGAAGAGGCTTTCTAAGATTTCAAAGACAACAGCAGCAGAAGCGGCATCTGCAATCATTGAAGGCATGAAGAAAAATAAAGCGAGGGTGAGGATAGGTTCTGATGCCAGGTTTCTTGACAGATTGCAGAGACTTGTGCCTGTTAAATATAACCGTGTGTTAGCAAAACTTTATTAAGCTGAATTGAATGCTTCTATTATACTTATTGCGGTTAACGTAATGACAATTTCGTGTTCTGATTCAATCGTAACCTGCTATAATCTGAAAAGTACAATAAATTTTTATTTAATGGAACCCTTCATTTTTTATTGAAGGGCTCCATTATTTGATTTCTGTTTGAATTAAATCTCCTGCTGCACCTTATCAAAAAGATCAGTAATCTCTTTCGAAGGTTCATTATCCATGAGGCTCACAACAATAATTGAAGCCAGTGAAAGTATGAATGCAGGAACTATCTCATACAGTGTAAAAATACCGCCCAGCGCGGAAAGGTTCTTCCACACAAGAACTGTTATTCCTCCAACAAGTATACCTGCAAAAGCACCTTTCCATGTTGTGCGTCTCCAGAAAAGCGCTGTAAGAACTATCGGACCGAATGTGGCACCGAGACCGGCCCACGCGAAGGATACAACTTTAAAAACAGAGCTGTTCGGATTAAGAGAGATTGAGTAAGCTACTATTGATATAGCTATAACGGCTGCTCTTCCTGTCCATACAAGCTCATGAGGCTGCGCGTCTTTTTTAAATATCGCTTTATAAAAATCTTCAGAGATTGCTGAAGCAGCAACAAGAAGCTGTGAATCAGCGGTACTCATGATCGCAGCAAGTATAGCTGAAAGCATTACTCCTGCCAGGAATGTCACAAAGAGCGACTGGACCATAACCATAAATATCTTCTCTGAATCAGGCCCTGCAAGCGGAGAACCGCCTGTATACGCGCGGCCTATTACTCCGATAAACATTGCTGATGCAAGTGATATGATAACCCATATCATTGCTATAATACGGGCGTCTCTGATGTTGTCAGCATTGTCGATCCCCATGAATCTTACAAGGATATGAGGCATCCCGAAGTAGCCGAGGCCCCATGCTGCGGAGGATATAATCGCGATTGCTGTCAGGTTGTTTCCGGCAATGTCTTTTGTAATTGATAAGAGTGTGGGGCTTATTGCCGCAATTCTCTCTGTCGCAGCAGATACTCCCCCCATATTGACGAGTGCGTAAGATGGAACTGCTATTGCAGCAAAAAGCATAACAAGTCCCTGAATCATGTCAGACCATGAAACAGCAAAGAATCCGCCGAGGAATGTATAAAGGACAAGAACCCCTCCGCCTATGAGTATGGCATATTCATACTGAATGCCGAACACTGTGTTGAAAAGTTTACCTCCGGCAATAAAGCCTGAAGAAACATAAAGAGTAAAAAATATTACAATAAAAACTGATGAGATCATCCTCAGAATGTGAGTCTGATCACCGAACCTGTTTTCAAAAAAATCTGAAATAGTAAGAGAATCATTGGCCATCTTGGTGTAGATCCTCAATCTTCTTGCAACAAGTTTCCAGTTCAGATATGTGCCTGCTGCAAGGCCTGCTGCAAGCCAGAAAGCCTCACCGAAACCTGAAGCGTACGCAAGACCTGGGAGCCCCATGAGGAGCAATCCGCTCATATCCGATGCCTGGGCGCTAAGTGACGTTACCCATTTCCCCAGGCCGCGGCCTCCCAGAACATAGTCTGCAAGGTCATTCGATTTGTTCGAAAAGTATACTCCTATACCCAGCATCAGGAGCAGATACAATCCGAACGCTACAATAATACCCATTTGTACTGACATAAAATCTCCTGTTAATTAAGTAGTGTAATCAATGATAAGCCAGTCCCTGTCTGGAGACGGTTCTGCAATCATAGGGCTAATGAAAGTTTTATGCTGTATGGCTGAACCGGTTATTTGACCCTTTTATCTATAAGCCATAAAGACAGGATTTTTATCTGAAACTTTTATGAGATAAATAAATCCATTTGTCAAGAATTGTTGTTATGTGGAATGAAAAAGAGTTTTTTCTGTTATAAGAGTGTATATCGTTA
>DINC01000113.1 GCA_002425885.1 Spirochaetia bacterium UBA5550
ACTTAAAAATATTATCTTTATCAAAGATGTATAAATAAAATTATCATCCGGAGAGATATGAAAAAGCTCAGCCTAATATCGGTTTTATTATTTCTTGTACTTTCTGTTAATCTGTTTGCTGAAAATAAATACGCAGTAGTGGAACTGAGCGGTTCAGTTAATCCTATTGTCGCTCAATACCTTACAGAAGCAATGGAAAAAGCTGCATCAGATGGTAACCGGTTTATAGTTATACAGATGGATACACCGGGGGGCTTGATGGATGCGATGCGTGAGATCATTAAAAGCATCCTTACATCTAAAATTCCGGTAGTTGTTTATACATATCCTAAAGGTGCACAGGCGGCGTCAGCCGGGGGTTTTATAATGCTTGCGTCTCATGTGGCTGCCATGGCTCCGGGCACAGAAATCGGAGCAATGCATCCGGTAAGCCCGATGCTTGACTTTATGAAAAAAGACAGGCAGGGAGACCCTGAAGGTGTCATGGAGAAAAAGGTGCTCAATGATACTATCGCCTATGCCAGAAGCCTTGCCCAGAAGCGCGGACGTAATGTGGATTGGGCAGTCGGCGCTGTAAGCCGTGCTATATCCAACAGCTACATAGAGGCTCACAAGGCAGGTGTAATCGATATTATTGCTGAAGATATGAATGATCTTCTTAAGCAGCTTAATAACCGGACGATTGATCTTAATGCTGAACGTTTTACTTTTAAAACTTCGAATATTCAGGAAGTTAAATATCTGATGACATGGAAGCAGAAAATGGTCAACAGGTTTGCTGATCCTCAGATAATTTTTCTTCTCTTTATTCTTGCCATTGCCGGTATTGGCATTGAGTTTAAAAATCCGGGTATGTTTGTTCCAGGTATAATCGGAGGTGTCGCTCTGGTTCTCTTCCTGCTGGGGATTAGAATTATTCCGATAAACGGACTTGGCCTGATTCTGATTATTCTCGCGTTTACGCTTTTTATACTCGAACTGAAATTTCAAAGCTACGGACTTCTTACTGCTGGAGGTATTGTGTCATTCTTTTTAGGCGCTACAATATTATTTGATTCACCTTTACCGGGTGGAGGTATTCCGCTTTCTTCAATTATTGCAATGATTTTTGTTGTACTTGCTTTTGTATTCCTTGTGGTGCGCTCTGTAATCAATGTTCATAAAGCTCAGGTTACTACCGGGCGGGAAGGTATGATTGGAGAAGAGGGTATTGCACTTACGGATTTTTCGGGAACAGGCAAAATTTCTGTACATGGTGAGATCTGGAATGCTGAACTTCCCGGAGAGGCAAATAAAGGGGACAGGCTTGTCGTTGAGAGCATCAGCGGTATGACTCTTATTGTCAGAAAAAAATAGCTTAAATAAATTTAGAAAACAACGGAGGTAGTAAATGTTTGGAATTGATTTCGGTTTTATTCCGACACTTATTTTTTTAATTCTTCTTATTCTTATACCATCTATAAAGATTATTAAAGAGTATGAGAGAGCGGTAGTATTCCGTCTTGGAAGGCTGATTGTTGCTCCAAAAGGGCCAAAAGGCCCCGGGATTATCATTGTAATCCCTTTCATTGATAAGTTTTTAAGAGTTAATCTCAGACTTGTGGCCATGGATGTCCCGCCGCAGGATATTATTACAAGGGATAACGTCTCCGTTAAGGTAAACGCTGTTGTTTATTTCAGGGTTGTTGAACCGAATAAGGCAATTACTGAAGTTGATGATTTCCTCTATGCAACATCTCAGCTCGCACAGACAACTCTCAGAAGTACACTTGGTAACTCTGAACTTGATGATCTGCTGAGCAACAGAGATCATATAAACAGCGAACTTCAGGAGCTCCTTGATTCAAGAACAGATCCCTGGGGAATTAAAGTATCTGCCGTTGAAATAAAACATGTTGATCTTCCGCAGGAGATGCAGAGGGCAATGGCGAAACAGGCGGAAGCGGAAAGAGAGAGAAGAGCAAAGGTTATCGGTGCTGAAGGTGAGTTCCAGGCTGCAACAAAAATTGTTGAAGCTGCAAAACTTATGGAGGAACACCCTGTTGCTGTGCAGCTCAGGTATCTGCAGACACTCAGGGAAATTGCAACTGAAAATAATTCAACAACATTATTTCCTATACCCATTGACTTTCTACAGGCTTTCATGCCAAAAAAATAGAGTGCGATTACCTGGCATAAAAGAAGCCCCGTTATACCGGGGCATCTTTTATGCGGCTGATAGTGAGTTTAAAGCATTATCAGAAATCTTCCGCAGTATGTACAGATATGAATACTCTCCCGATCCTGAATCTCTTTAAGTTCAACAGGTGGTATATTCATATGGCAGCCCGAGCAGCTGTTTTTTTCAACAATCGAAAAAGGATTATTATTCTTCTTTTTCACTCTTTCATAGTATGTGAGCGATCTGTTATCAACAAGTTTTTTCAGGTCATCAATTTTCTGTTTAATTGATTCAGGTTTTCCCTGCTCCTGATATGAATTATATAACCTGTCGAGTCTTATCATAAGA
>DINC01000114.1:0-4734 GCA_002425885.1 Spirochaetia bacterium UBA5550
AATTGAGTATTCCTAAAGAAACAATTGAATATATCAGGGAACGCGTAAGAATAGAAGATATAGCCATGAAATATATCCCTTCTTTGAAAAAAAAGGGGAAAAACTATATCGGCTTATGCCCGTTCCATAAAGAAAAAACACCTTCGTTTTCAGTATCTCCTGACAAACAGATATTTCACTGTTTCGGCTGCAATACCGGTGGGAATGTCTTCACATTTATCTCTAAAATAGAGAATATTGAGTTTGTTGAAAGTGTACGGAGAGTTGCTGATATTGCCGGAATACAGATTCGTGATGAGGGCTCTGAAAAAAATGAAAGCTCCATTGAAAAGATAAGGCGTATCAACCGGTATGCAATGAATTTTTACAATTCTTATCTCAAGGCAGACGCTGGTAAAGCAGGGCGGAGTTATCTTGAAGGTAGAGGACTTGATTCATCTGCAATTGATTCTTTTATGCTCGGTTTCGCGCCGGATTCATGGGACAGGCTGACATTCTCTCTAAAGAAAAACTGTGCTGATCTTGATCTTGCAGAGAAAATAGGACTTGTGGGTAGAGCAAAAACAAGCGGCAATTTTATTGATAAATTCAGAAACAGGGTGATTTTTCCTATATTTGACAGAAACAGTAATGTAATTGCATTCGGCGGCAGAGCTGTCACGGATAAGGATCAGCCTAAATATCTTAATTCTCCTGAGTCAGAGATTTTTCAGAAACGGAGTGTGCTTTACGGCCTTAATTATGCCCAGAATGAGATAAGGGAACTGGACAGGGTAATAATTGTTGAGGGGTACCTGGATGTAATAGGATGCCATATTAATGGTATCAAAAATGTTGTGGCTCCGTTGGGAACAGCTCTTACAGAAGGCCATATAAAGATGCTCTCGCAGCTTTGCAATGAGATAATAATGCTTTTTGATTCAGATTCCGCAGGTATAAACGCAGCGCTGAAGTCTATTGAAACATCTGAACTTTTTAATGTGAATATTAAAATTGCCGTTCTCCCGCAGGACGATCCCTTCGATTATATTATGAAAAAAGGGGTCAGGGAGATGATGATTGTAATAGATAAGGCGGTTAATCCCTTTGATTTTCAGATAAGTCTTGCAATAGAAAGAAACAGCGGAAAAGACAGAATGAGACTCCTTAGAGAGCTTTTTGATATTATCAGAAAGATTAGCATGGCTTCTGAAAGGAGTATGTATCTGAAAAAAATAAGTGAATCGCTTAATATTGATGAGGAGGCTCTCAGAATCGATTTTAACAGCTATTCTGAAAAAAACTCGTTTAATGAGAGAAAGAAAAATCCCAAAGGTGAAACGCTCTCTTTTGATGTAAGGATATATAGAGAACTGATTGAGCTCGTTTTACATTATCCTGATCTTGCGGGTGATTTCCTGATAGATTTTTCAATTAATGAAATAAAAGACCCGGTTTCAGCGAATATTTACAGGGTAATTGCCGAATTATATAATAGTGAAAATGTTCTTAATCCTGATAAAATATTTGACTTTTTTCAAAAAGGATTGGAAATGGACTTTTTGAGCAGGATTATACAAACAGAAACATCATTAGAAGATCCAAAAGCCGCTTATACAGAAATTTATGTTAACTTAAAATTGCACACAATAGAAAATAAAATTTCCGATTACGCAGAAAAAATTAAACAGTCAGGCGGTGACAGGCTTGAGTATCTCGCTGAGATTGAAATTTTAAGACGTGAAAAGGAAAAGCTGACTCACTATATTTATAACAGGGGTTCCCTGAAAACCAGGTAAAACCTGCAGTCTTATCTTATAAAAATACATCTTTTAAGCAAGGTTAAAACAGAATATGAGTAAAAATGATTTAGTACTTGAGAATATTGCTTNNGCTGAAGTAAAAAAACTCATAGAAGTCGGAAAAGCAAATAATGAAGTAACTTACGATGAAATAAATGATATTCTTCCTGATAAACTCCTCAATTCTGAGAAAATAGATGATATTTTCATTCTTCTTAATCAGCTCGGTATTGAAGTAGTAGAGGAATCAACCAGAAAAGCTGCTCCTGAGATTGTAGCTAAGAAGAAAACATCTTCATCACGTAAAACAGCATCTTCTGCTTCAGAGGACACATCGCATGTTGATGATCCTATCAGACTTTATCTTAAGGAGATCGGCAAGGTTTCACTCCTATCCGGGGAGCAGGAGGTTGATCTCGCCAAACGGATAGAAGAGGGTGAGATTCTTATCGAAAAAGCTGTAATTAACTCCACTCTTCTTACCAATGAGCTTATAAAAAATCATTCCAAAGTCACAACCGGTAAAATTAAACTTACTGAAATACTTCGAATAAACAGGCTCTATTATTTTTCATCAGTGGATCTCACCGAACTCGAAAAAAAATATACCATAAAGATGAAAACAATAATTGAAGAGGACTCAAAGATNNTAAGATGAAGCGATATGAAGAGGATTCCGCTGAAGCCCTTAAACTCAAAGAAGAAATTACGAAATCAAAAGAGAAGATCAGGCAGTCTGTTGAAGAGCTTGAAATCAGTGAGGATGAAATCAGCAAGCTCTCTCATAAAATTCAGTCTATGGTTAAAAGGATTGATGAAACCTATAAGTTCTTCCATGAAATTGAAGAGAAATACAGTAAGGATATAAAAGAACTCAAGCACTTCGCCCGTAAAGTTGAGAAGGATGAGGATATTGATCTTATAATTAAAGAACTGAAGCTCAGAAATAAAGATGATCTTCTTGAAATTGTTAAAGATGTGCGCAATAATGAAAGAAAGATCCGCAGGATTGAGCAGGAGGCCGGTGCTGAGGCGGATGATATTCTTGAATGGGGCAAGCAGATTTCCTATGGACAGCGCAAGATCCAGAGAGCGAAGAAGGAGCTCATTAACGCGAACCTCAGGCTTGTTGTATCTATCGCAAAAAAATACGCAAATCGCGGTATGCATTTTTTCGATCTGATCCAGGAAGGGAATATCGGTCTGATCAAGGCTGTTGATAAATTTGAATACAGGAAAGGCTACAAGTTCTCCACTTACGCAACATGGTGGATACGTCAGGCTATAACAAGGGCAATTTCTGACCAGGCAAGGACTATCCGTGTCCCGGTTCACATGATTGAGCAGATAAACAAGGTAATGAGGGAGACAAGACTTTTTCAGCAGGAGTTCGGCCGTGAGCCTAATCCGGAAGAACTGGCTGACAGACTCGGCTGGCCTGTTGCCAAGGTCAAGGCTGTGAAGAATGTTGCCCGTGAACCAATATCTCTTGAAACTCCTGTTGGTGAGGAGGAGGATTCACTTCTCGGAGATTTCATTGAAGACAAGGATGTTGATTCTCCTGCAAATACAGCAGCACACAGGCTCCTCAATGAACAGATTGTTGCAGTTCTTAATACTCTCCCCGCAAGGGAACAGAAGGTAATACGTATGCGATTTGGACTCGATGACGGGTATTCGCATACACTTGAAGAAGTAGGTTACGTATTCAAGGTTACCAGGGAGAGAATCAGGCAGATAGAAGCAAAGGCTCTCAGAAGACTCAGGCATCCTACCAGGGCAAGAAAACTGAAAGATTATCTGGATTATATGTAGTATAATGTCAATGCTGACTTGAGGGGATTAAGGCTGAAACAGGAACAGAATTAATCCCTTTTTTATTTTTCATCAAGCAGAGAGTACTATGCCGGAAAAACAGAATAAAGTAAAACAGATATCGATAATTGGCGCTGGTTCCTGGGGGACAGCTATAGCAAAAGTTATAGCTGAAAATCTTCCGAACACCCTTGTAAAGATGTGGGCATACGAAAAATCAACAGTCCATTCTATAAATAATAAAAATGTTAACAGCGATTTTCTCCCCGGAGTGAGGCTTCCGCTTAATATAAAAGCCACAAGTCACCTGCGTGAATCTCTTCATAATACAGATGGAATAATAATAGCCACCCCTTCCAAGGTGGTTCCTGAAACTGTTAATAAAATCGGAAGAATAATCTCCAGTGAAGTGCCCATTGCCTATCTGTCAAAAGGTTTCTGCAGAGTAAATAATGAGATATTGACAATATCCCAGACAATTTCCGAGATACTCCCTTCATATAAAAAACGCGTAGTGGGAATTTACGGCCCCAGTCACGCAGAGGAGGTGGTTAAATATTTTCATACTTGTCTTGCTGTGGCATCAGCTTCAGAAACTGACAGAAAATTTTTCTGTGGTATCCTCAATTGTGATTTTCTGCAATGCCGTGAAACGGAGGATGTTCTTGGTGTTGATCTTGGAGGTACACTTAAAAATCCTGCGGCAATTGCTGCGGGCATGATTGCAATACTGCCGCGGTGCGGCGATAATCTTGAAGGAGCCCTTATCGCTGAATCTCTGAAAGAGATGAACAGACTCGGTGTTGCTCTGGGAGCTAATCCTGAAACTATCATTGATATTACAGGTACAGGTGATCTTGTTGCAACAGCTTTAAGTGAGCATAGCAGGAACAGGAGATTCGGCAAAGACATAGCAAAAAAGATCATTGAAAAGGGTACAACTCTTTCAATGACAGATAAAATATATCTCAGATTCAAACCGGAATATGTTCTCGAGAAAATCAGCAGTAATTACCATTATCTTGCTGAAGGAGCTTATGCGATTGAACCGCTTATGGAGCTTGCGGCAAAACACTCGATTTCAATCCCGGTTTACAGATCTCTTTACGAAGTACTACTTAATAAAAAAGAACCATCT
>DINC01000114.1:4752-4903 GCA_002425885.1 Spirochaetia bacterium UBA5550
ATCCTGATAAATTTGATGAAATTTATAATAATGCCAAGCTGCATGTTAAGGATAAAAAACGGGGCCTCGAAACTCTCAAGGGGGGTGCTTTTAGAAAAATCATAACGCAGAGCGTTCTTGAGACAATTAAAACTAAATATAATAATCAGGA
>DINC01000238.1:0-1583 GCA_002425885.1 Spirochaetia bacterium UBA5550
CCCCGCGAAGGCGGGAATCTGACGGGTTAAATTTTATCTGTGGATAAGCTTTTTGGATTTATTTTGTATTTGAGGGAGTGATGTTAAGAAATTTTTTCGTAATTATATTATTTATGACAATAGTGGTTGGTCTGACTGCATGTGGTGATGATGATAAATATGTCCCCGGTGATAAAACCTGGACAATAATGTATTATGGTGATGCAGACTGCGATCTCGAAGAATATCTTATGGAAGATATTGCTGAAATGAAAGCGGGATTTGTCAATGGTTATGGTGTTAATCTCATTATTCTGATTGATCGTTATGACGGTTACAGTAATGACTCTTCGGTTTTAGGGGATAATTTTACTGATACCCGTCTATATCGCATTACACAGGGGGATTATGAGAGACTTGATGGAGACACACAGTTTCCCGATATTTCAGCCGATGGTTCGTCTTCTTATGAAGCTAATATGGGCGATGCTGCTACACTGAAAAAGTTTATTCAGTATTGTAAGGAAAAATATCCGGCAACCGATTATGCCCTGATTTTTTCAAATCATGGAGGCGGGGTAAAGAAAAAATCTGCTTCTGTTTCCGGTGAAGTATTTGTATCAGATAGCAATCCGGATATTATAAAAAATATATGTTATGATGAAAGTTCCGGTGATGATTTTCTTTATACAGGCGAAATCAGTGATACATTAACTTCAGATGACTCTGTTCAGCTATTAGGCCTTGATGCATGTTTTATGTCTTCGGTTGAGTTCGCGTACCAATTCAGAAATGATAATAGTAATTCCGGGTTTAAGGCTGAGATAATGGTTGCTTCTGCTCCGAGTCTCTGGGGGTTCGGGTGGGACTATGCAAGTATTTGCGGAAATCTTCATCGTAAAAGTGTTGATCCAACTTATATGGATGCATCAACATTCGGCCGATTAATTGTTGAAACGCAAAAAGTTTCAACACGAAATTATTCAAGTCAATCACTCACATGTATCGATCTCTCTAAAGTTCAGGCTGTTAAGGAAGCTGTTGACGATCTTGCTGTGTCTCTTGCACCTGAAAAAAATACTCTTGAAACATTACGAGGAGATGCTCCAACAGCCAGTCTTCTGAATTATTTTACTGAAACATTAGCAAGTGAGTGGGCAAGCTATCCTTATTTTGATTTATATAATCTTGCAACAGCTGTTTATGCGAGTTCATCTTTCAGCTCTTCAATACAGAATGATGCTTCAATATTAAGCAATGCTGTTGATTCAATGGTTTTATATTCTTTTGGTAATTCAGCTTATTCCGGTTTTGTTGAAGGGAAAAGCGGGGTACATATATTTTTTCCTGATGGAGATTATGTTGTTACAGTAAACACAACTTCAGGAAATGTAACTGATAGATGTTGGCGATTTCAGTGGTGGTATAACTCAAGAGATCTTACTTCCAATGGTGGTTATGGCAAACTTGCGTGGTGCAAGAATGGTGCAACAGCTTCAAATACAACTATAGAAAACTGGTTTGAGCTCCTTGATAGTTGGTTTGATACAGCTAATGATTCCTCTTCAAATAACCTTAATGGATATATATACTAAATAATACAA
>DINC01000238.1:1686-22539 GCA_002425885.1 Spirochaetia bacterium UBA5550
CTCTGTAATTCATGAAATAAAATATACAAACAAAGAAACCCGTTCCGAAGGGAGAAGCGGTTATCTCAAAATAAATAATATTGTTATCCCTGACTGTTTTAGCCTTGTTATAGTTGAAGATAAGATTTACTCTTTCAAAACCAAAAAGACCCTCTGGGGTGATGACGGATACTTCCCTGTTGCAGATAAATCTTCTGAATCCTTTTATCCTGCTGTTAGTAAAAATATAAGCGATTCAGACCTTGCCCGAGGCTGGAGTGAAGTTGAAGGGCGTTATCTGAATATTCCGGTTAATTGGATATTTGTGAAGTGGTATAATGGAAGCGCGGCAGTGGCTCCGGAAAAAATTGATGAATTTGTAAAATCAAAATCTTTCAGCCGTATACCGCGAAATTCAATGTATGATTTCATGAAATAATATTACATCCATGTAAAAAATCCTGAAAAAATCCCCGAATCGGCGTCCGTAGTCCCCATCAATATATTTTAATTATTGTCATTACTTTCTTTGCAGATCAGAATTTTACCGGTATATTTTATCCGGTAAAAGGAGTGACTCCCCATGAGCATAAACCCTCTGAAGCATGTAAGCAGCGGCCTTAAAGGCTTTGATAAAATTATTGAAAGCATATATCTCGGCGACAATGTTGTGTGGCAGGTGGATTCAATATCCGATTACAGGGAGTTTGTTCTCCCCTTTGTTGAGCAGGCACACAAAGAGAGCCGGAAAATTCACTATATGAGATTTGCTGATCATGCGCCTCTCTTTGAGGATGATGACCCGAGGCTGGAGGTTCACCACCTTAATGCCTTTTCAGGTTTTGAATCCTTTGCCCTTGATGTGCATACAATAATCGGTGAAGCAGGTCTTGAGGCCTTTTACGTCTTCGACTCGCTTTCTGATCTCCTCTCAGCCTGGGCAACAGATATGATGATTGGGAATTTTTTCCACATAACATGCCCGTATCTTTTTGAACTTGATACAGTTGCCTATTTTGCCATAGTGAGAAACAGCCATGATTATAAAACTATTGCGCGAATAAGGGAGACAACTCAGCTTTTAATCGATATTCATAATTATGAAGGGAATATATATGTGCACCCCTTAAAGGTCTGGAACAGATACTCCCCCACAATGTTTTTCCCGCATAAACGTGATGCTGACTCTTTTCATCCTCTGATGAATACAGCAGACGTTGCTGATTTTATAAATCATCTGCAGAAGAGCGCAACAGCTAACACCGGCCGTAATCTCGATTTCTGGGACAGGCTTTTTCTTGATGTTGAGGAGCTGAAAGAGAAAGGGGGATCTGCCGGAGAATCAGACAGGATGCTTGCCAGGCTCTGCCGTCTTATAATAGGGAGGGATGAACGGATTATTGATCTGGCGCGCAGGCATTTTGATATAGATGATTTTATTTCAATCAACTCCAGGCTTATAGGTTCAGGTTTTATCGGCGGTAAAAGCGCAGGTATGCTTATCGCGAGAAAAATTCTTCAGAATGACAAGGGTGAAGAGTGGAGCAGAATCATGGAGCCTCATGATTCATTCTTTGTGGGCTCTGACGTGTTTTATTCATACATAGTGCAGAACGGTCTGTGGAAGATGTTCCTTGAACATAAGACAGGTGATGGCTACTACAGCATGGCGCATGAAATTCAGCAGCGGATGCTCTCCGGAGTTTTCCCTGAAGAGATAAGTGAACAGTTTATGCAGATTATAGAATATTTCGGGCAGTCGCCATTCATTGTCCGTTCCAGCAGTCTTCTTGAAGATACTTACGGCCATGCCTTTGCAGGTAAATATGAAAGCGTCTTCTGCGTAAATCAGGGCTCTCCCCAGGAACGCTTTATGCAGCTTGCAAATGCTGTGCGCCATGTTTACGCAAGCACAATGAATGTGGATGCTCTTGCTTACAGGGCGCAGAGGGGCCTTGACAGGCTCGATGAGCAGATGGCGCTCCTTGTTATGCGTGTATCAGGGACTTACAGGGGGAGGTATTTCTTCCCTGATATCGGAGGTGTGGGACTTTCGTATAACACCTACGTATGGCAGAAGGAGATGGACCCTGAAGCTGGTATGGTGAGAATTGTTTTCGGACTCGGAACCCGTGCTGTTGACAGGGTTGAGGGTGATTATCCCCGTATCGTTGCCCTTGACTCTCCATCCAGGAGGAGCCACGCAGGCATGGATGACCTTAAACGGTTCTCTCAGCACAACGCGGATGTTCTGAATATTGACCGCAATATTATAGAAACAGTCCCCCTTGCCCATCTTCTGAAAGATGTTCCTGATTATAAAATTGAGAGGATCGGGACATTTGATCCTGAAACTGCTGCTGCAATAGATGAACTGGGTGTAAGGCATGCCACTCCATGGCTTGTATCTTTTGATCCTTTTCTGAATGATACAGATTTTGCTGAGACGATGAAAAGGCTCCTCCTTACTTTAAGGGGGGCTTACGATTATCATGTTGATATTGAATTTACAGTAAATTTTGCTTCAGCAGGAGATTACAGGATTAATCTTCTTCAGTGCAGGCCGTACCAGGCCAAGGGGGTAAAGGAGGAGATGATTATTCCGGAGGCTCTCCCTGATGAAAAAGTTTATTTCAGGTGTGAAGGGAGTTTTCTCGGAGGGAGTATTAAACAGAATATAAACAGGGTGGTCTTTGTTGATCCGGAAAGCTATTCCGCTCTGACACAGTCAGGGAAGTATGAAGCTGCAAGGATTGTGGGGAGGCTTAACAGGCTTGCGGAGGAGGATAAAAAAATCAATATGATGCTTATGGGGCCGGGGCGCTGGGGTACGTCAACTCCGTCGCTTGGTGTGCCCGCACGTTTCTCTGAAATCAACCACGCAAAGGTCCTTGTTGAAGTTTCCGGTATGAGCGACAGTATTATGCCTGAACTCTCTTTCGGGTCACACTTTTTCCATGATCTTGTTGAAACAGGAATTTTCTATGTGGCTCTCTTCCCTGAAAATAAAGATGTTTTTATGAACAGTGAGTTCTTTAATTCCGCAGATAATCGTCTGGCAGAACTGATACCCGAAGCTGAGAAATTCAGCGGGGTTGTTTTTGTGTATGACATTTTTGTAGAAAATTTCTGCATCATGGCAGATATTATTTCGCAGAAACTGGTATGTTTCGATAATGTGTAATTTATGTTACGGCATTGTAAACTTTTTTTAAACCGGAGGGTTTGTAAAGAAATTAATTCGACATAAATGTATCAGCGAAAATAGCGTATCATAACATCCTGCTCCATCTATTGAAAAGTGTGAGACAGTATGATGCAGCTTTAACAGGTTTAATCATCTATCCTGTTTGAAAATATTGAGTTCAGCTCAAGCAATAATGAAGGAGATCATTTATGTCTGTATTAAACGAAGTATACGAAAAAGTAAAACAGAGAGACCCCAATCAGCCTGAATTTCTACAGGCGGTTCAGGAAGTTCTTGAATCTCTTGAGCCCACAGTGGCAAAACACCCGGAGTTTGTTAAAGCCGGTATTTATGAAAGAATAGTTGAGCCGGATAGGGCTCTTCAGTTCAGAGTTCCCTGGGTTGATGACAAAGGGAATGTTCAGATCAACAGGGGCTTCAGGGTCCAGTTCAACAACGCAATCGGGCCATACAAGGGGGGGCTCCGTTTTCACCCCTCAGTAAATCTCGGTGTTATCAAGTTTCTCGGTTTTGAGCAGATTTTCAAAAACTCACTTACATCTCTCCCAATGGGTGGAGGTAAAGGCGGCTCAGATTTTGATCCTAAAGGTAAATCTGACGGAGAAGTAATGAGGTTCTGCCAGTCTTTCATGAGAGAGCTCTTCAGACACATCGGCCAGTTCACAGACGTTCCCGCAGGTGACATCGGTGTGGGGGGACGTGAAATCGGCTACATGTACGGATACTACAAGAAGATTGTTAACGAGCATGACGGTGTTCTTACAGGTAAAGCACTTGAGTACGGCGGAAGTTTAGTAAGGCCTGAAGCTACAGGTTACGGTGCAGTTTATTTTGCTGCTGAGATGCTTGCTACAAGAAACCTCGATCATAAAGGTAAAATTGTTGCTGTGAGCGGTGCTGGTAATGTTGCTCAGTACACAGTTGAAAAAGCAACTCAGCTTGGCGGAAAAGTTATATCTCTCTGCGATTCTGATGGAACAATCATTGACGAGAAAGGTATTGATGCGGAAAAACTGAAGTTCATCCTCGAACTTAAAAACGTAAGAAGAGGAAGAATCAAGGAGTACGCTGATAAATATGGCGCTCAGTACTTCCCCGGAAAGAGCATCTGGGACGTGATCAAGGAGCAGGGTGTTAAAGTTGATATAGCTTATCCATCTGCAACCCAGAATGAGATTAATGAAGCTCACGCCCAGGCCCTTGTTCAGAACGGATGTGTCTGTGTCTCTGAAGGGGCAAATATGCCTTCAACTCCGGAAGCTGTTGAAGTATTTATTAATAATAAAATTCTTTTCGGACCTGGAAAAGCTGCAAATGCAGGCGGTGTTGCAACATCAGGCCTTGAGATGTCACAGAACAGCCTCAGGCTTTCATGGACAAGGGAGGAGGTAGACCAGAGACTTCATGGTATTATGAAAAATATTCATAAATCATGTATTGATGCCTCTGAAGCTTATGGGATGCCGGGTAACTATGTAGCGGGAGCAAACATTGCAGGTTTCATTAAAGTAGCAAAAGCAATGACAGCTTACGGTATTGTATAGTCTGCAAATCTGAAAATTTAATATGTTTCATAAGAAAATATCCGGCTTCGTTTATAGCCGGATATTTTTTAGATATGGTTTAAAAAAATAAGTTAAAAAAAAGAGTCCGGAATTATAAATCAAGTCGCATAAAATGATTTAGTATGCCAGAAATGACATATTAAAGAATAAGACCATTCCCGGTATTGATTAAAAAAAAGCAGGGTGGCGGGATAAGTTTTATCAAAATCATTTTAAAACGGAGTTATAATATGAAGAGTTCATCAAAAACAGAAAAAACCATATCTTTCAATCCGGCTACAGGTGAAAAAATCGGCGAGTTTTATGTGGATTCAATCGAAAATCTGCACAGGGCAATGGAGATTGCCCGTAAAGCACAACCGGCATGGGGGGCTCTCCCTGTAAAGAAACGTGTCAGATATATAAAAAAGATGCGTGCATATCTGGTTGATAATCTTGATGAGATAGCTGAAATAATTTCCCGGGATAACGGGAAAACAAGAATCGAAGCCCTGGGTACTGAGCTTCTTGCAGGGGCAATGGCCCTGACTTATTATTGCAAAAAAGCCCCCGGGTTCCTTAAAGATAAAAATTTAGGAACCGGGAATATAATGTTTATAAATAAGCGCAGCAGAATAGCCCGTGTCCCTTTTGGAGTTGTCGGGATCATTTCACCATGGAACTACCCTTTCGCAATTCCCTTTTCAGAAATAGTAATGGCTCTTCTTGCAGGGAACGCGGTAATATTTAAAGCTGCATCAGAGACACAGGCTGTGGGGCATGCTCTAAAAAAAAGTATAGATTATGCCGGGCTTCCCGAGGGGATCTTTAACTATATAAATATGCCCGGCAGTGTTGCTGGTGACGCTTTTCTCGATGCGGGGATTGATAAATTGTTCTTTACAGGATCTGTACCGGTCGGGAAATATTTAATGAAGAAAGCGGCTGAAACTTTAACTCCTGTTTCACTTGAACTTGGCGGAAATGATGCAATGATTGTCTGCGAGGATGCTGACCTTAAACGTGCGGCAGCAGGTGCTGTATGGGCCGGTTTCGGGAATTCAGGCCAGTCCTGCGGCGGGGTAGAGCGGATATATGTCCAGCGTAGAGTATACGATGAATTCATGGGGTATCTGAAAACCGGTATCGAATCAATGAGAATAGGGTACGATACTGATTTTGAAGTTGATATGGGCGCCATGGCAACCAAGCGGCAGATGGATGCTGTTAATGCGCACATACAGGACGCTTTGAAAAAAGGGGCTAAAATATTTGCGCAGAAAAACCCTCCGTCAAATCTTAAGGGGCAGTTTTTACCCTGTACAGTTCTGACAGATGTTAATCATAATATGCTTGTTATGCGGGATGAAACTTTCGGCCCGGTTGTAGGAGTTATGCCTTATGATAAGATAGAAGAGGCGATTGAACTTGCCAATGATTCAAATCTCGGCTTAACAGGATCTGTGTGGTCGAAGAAACATGGCAAGGCAATAAAGATTGCCAAAAAAATCAGGGCAGGCGCAATGACTATAAATGATCACCTGATGAGTCACGGCCTTGCGGAGACTCCCTGGGGAGGCTTCAAGGAATCCGGAATAGGGAGAACTCATGGCGACATAGGTTTTGCAGAGATGACAGAGCCCCAGGTTATAGTTAATGATATTCTTCCTTTTGTTCGAAAAAATTTCTGGTGGCAGCCGTACGGGCCCTCAGTTTATAATGGTTTAAAAGGGGTAGCAGAAGTTCTATATGGTAAAAGCATTTTTACGCGTATTAAAGGCACGATAAAACTGCTTAAGGCTTTCCCGAGAACCTTTAAATCAAACTTTTAGCAAACTGTATCTGCTGCAATGTGTGGCTTTTGCGGGCTTTTCATTGCAGCAGGTTTAAATTTAAATAGTCAGAGGAGTAATATGCATTATATCCATTCAAATGATATAATTCAGCCCACAGTGGGACGTATGGTTGTTGACGCACCCTATGTGGCTGAACACAGAAAAGCGGGGCAGTTTATAATACTGCTTGTTGATGAATTCGGCGAGAGGCTCCCTCTCACAATTGCTGATGCTGATAAAGAGAAGGGGACTATTACCCTCATTTATCAGATTGTGGGTACTACAACAGCAAAACTGGCGGCTATGAAAGCCGGTGAATCACTTTACGGTATTGCAGGGCCTCTTGGCCATCCTACTGAAATTAAGAAGTACGGCACTGTTGCCTGTGTCGGCGGCGGTATCGGTATTGCTCCTCTCCACCCTATATCAAAAGCTATGAAAGAAGCGGGAAACAGGGTTATTAATATTCTTGGCGCCAGAACAGAAAATCTTTTTATTCTGGAAAAGGAGATGACTGCCATTGCCGATGAATGCGCGATATGCACCGATGACGGTTCTAAAGGTGAAAAAGGTTTTGTCACGAATGTACTGAGCGGATTTATGGCTAAAGAGAAGATCGATCTTGTTGTTGCCATAGGCCCTATCCCTATGATGAAAGCTGTAAGTGAACTGACAAAGAAGGATGGAATACATACTTTCGTAAGCCTGAACTCTGTAATGATTGACGGAACAGGGATGTGCGGAGGGTGCCGCGTCACAGTCGGCGGAGAGACAAAGTTCACCTGCGTTGACGGCCCTGAGTTTGACGGGCATCTTGTTGATTTCGAGAGCCTGGGTAAAAGACTTAACACCTACCGGAAAGAGGAAACCGAATCTTACGAACAATACAAACATAAATGCAGACTTGACGGGGTTGAAATAAAATGAGCGCAAAAACACCAAGACATAAAATGCCGGAGCAGAAACCGGAGGAGAGGATAAAGAACTTCAACGAGGTGCCCCTGGGATATACTGCGGAGATGGCGATTGCTGAAGCTGAACGATGTCTTCAGTGCAAAAAGCCTGCATGCGTGGAGGGGTGTCCGGTTAATGTAAGGATACCTGAATTTATAAAAGAGGTTGCTGAAGGAAATTTTCTCAAGGCAATTGAAGTGATAAAGGGGACCAACTCGTTGCCTGCTGTCTGCGGAAGGGTCTGCCCGCAGGAGAGCCAGTGTGAGGCTAAGTGTGTACTGGGGAAAAAATTTGAACCTGTTGCAATAGGAAAAATCGAGGGCTTTGTTGCTGATTACGAAAGGGAGAGGGAACACCTCCCTGCGCCTATGCTTAAATCGAAGAACGGGAAGAAGGTGGCAATAATCGGTTCGGGGCCTGCAGGACTTACTGTGGCAGGTGAGCTGGCGAAGCTCGGTTACTCAATTACTGTGTACGAGGCGCTTCATACAGCGGGGGGTGTTCTTGTTTACGGTATCCCGGAGTTCAGGCTCCCGAAAAAGATCGTAAGCTATGAGATTGAAGCTCTCGCGAAGATGGGAGTTGAATTTGTGACGAACAGGGTTGTGGGCCTCTCTGAAACACTGGCTGACGTAATGAATAGATTTGACGCGGCATTCGTGGCAACAGGCGCGGGGCTGCCGTCATTTTTAAATATACCGGGTGAGGATCTTCAGGGTGTTTACTCTGCCAATGAGTATCTCACAAGAGTTAACCTGATGAAGGCATATAAGTTCCCTGAGTATGATACTCCTGTAATCAAGGGGAGAAGCGTGGGGGTTTTCGGCGCAGGTAATGTTGCAATGGATTCGGCACGTACAGCCATAAGGCTCGGGAGTAAAGATGTACACCTTGTTTACAGAAGGTCAAGGGATGAAATGCCTGCACGCGGGGAGGAGATTCATCATGCTGAGGAGGAGGGACTTATCTTTGACCTCCTGTGTAACCCTGTTAAATTTATCGGTGATGATAACGGCAGGCTCTGCGGTGTGGAGTGTGTAAGGATGGAGCTTGGCGAACCGGATGATTCAGGGAGACGAAGGCCTGTTGAGGTAAAAGGCTCTGAGTTTATTATTGATATAGATGTTGCAATTATCGCAATAGGGAACGGGTCAAATCCGATTCTTCAGAAAACCGCTCCTGATTTGAAATGCAATAAATGGGGCAATATACTTGCCGATCCTGAAACAATGAAGACCTCAGTGAAAGGAGTTTTCGCCGGCGGTGATATTGTTACAGGCGCTGCAACTGTTATTCAGGCAATGGGTGCAGGGAGAAAGGCGGCTAAGGGTATTGATGATTATCTCACTTCGGGCGAGTGGTAGAAATATTTTTGTAGATGCGTATCGTGATACGCATCTACATGGCATTCCTTCTTCTCCTGAAATTTAAAGCAACCATCTGCCCCGCAAAGAAGACTCCGAATATAATATAAAACAGAATTCCGCTGATAAATCCCCATACCCGCTCTGACATGAAGAATGCGGAGTAAACTATAAGTGCCGTATGCAGTGAAAATACCGCTGTAAGGATAAACATCATCCTCCTCATGGCATTTATCCCCTCATCTGTGATATTCAGTTCCATATTTTTCATATATCTCCCTGTCATAGCCTTGAGGAAAATCTCAGGTCTTGCAGCCGCAGCTCCCAGGATTACACATATTACAAGTTCTATTGCAGCAGGTTTCAGTTTGAAGAAGATCGGTGTTTCTAACAGCAGTGATACTCCTCCGAGAAGTATAAGAAATACTGTGTCAAAGAGAATAAATCTGTCCACACGCTGTTCTCTGATCCAGGTGAATATAAGTCCTGCAACACCAAAGGCCAGTGCCGCGCAAAGCCCGGCTTCCACTCCGTAAATTTCATCCACCGCAATAAATATAAAGAGCGGCAGCATTCCGGGGAGCATCTGTTTAAGAAGAACTGTAAACGGCATGATTTTCCTCCATACGCAGATGAAATTAATAATGAGGTATTGGTATGTCAAACAGATAAAGGCTGGAAGAGTTAATGAATTGATGAATTCAGATGAAGAAAAGAAAAAGCAGTATGATTTATTATNNTATCTTGACTGAATTAAATATTTGTTTCATTTTAGATTTCTCAACAGCGGAACTGAATGGGTTTAGAAGTGAGGGGGCAGATTACTTCTAAACGTGCTGTAATATTAAATAACCGGAGAATTGATAATGAACCAATCAGAAAAAAAGTTTTTCCGGCCGGTACTTGTTTTAATAGTTCTTATTGTTCTGGCTTCAGTTATATATATTTTTTCTTCANNCAGAGTGAGAAATCAGTAACAGATCATGCCTCCGGGGATAGTTTGAATATAATTCCGGAACAGAAAAAAGACAAAACTGAAAGTGATGCTGCAAAGAATGTACCGAAAACCTTTAAGGTAAAATTTAAAACAAATGAAGATATCCGCCGGGAGTATGGCAGGCTTGAGGTTGTTTATCTTTTCAGCGGGAAGAGATATGAAGGCGCAGTAGTTTCAATTGGAGAATATTATACAATTGTCACCATAGGCGGTGTTGTAAAGATCCCTATGAATGAAGTCAGGAGCAGGGATATTATTAAGTAAATGATTTATATATAGCTTTTATCTGCTGAAAAAATCTGATAGAATTTTATAAACAGCATCAGGCTGTTCCATCGGCACAAGGTGCCCGGCTCCGGGAACCTCTATGTAGCTCCCCCGGGGGAAAAGAGACGCGGCATGTTTCAGATCAATATAAGCCCGGTTCTCGCTCTCCCCTCCTTCAACAACAAGTACAGGACATTTGATTTCCGGGAGTAGAGGCCAGGGATCTTTCGCGGTTCCACCCATAAAAAGAGATGCCTCTTTTCGCGGTGAACAGCTGAGGCATAGGCCCCCCTCACGGTTTGCTTTCATCCCGTGGCGTATATAGAGCTCCAGAACTTCACTGTCCCATTTTGCGAAGAGCTTTCTGCTCCTCAGATAGCTTTCAGCTTCAGCCGGGGAGCTCCAGCTGCTGAGTCGTTTGATTGATTTTGATGCAAGGGGATGCTGTTCAACTGTGATTTTCATGTTATACGACTGCTGCGGGAGAAAAATCGGTTCAATGAGCACCATTGCTGAAGGCGTCACTGTATGAGTTCCAGCGCAGAGAGTGATTACAGTTCCACCCATGGAATGCCCTGCTACAAACGGGTCCTTCAGTTTCAGTTCTGAACATAGCCTGTAGAGATCTCCTGCAAGAAGCCCCCAGCTTATCCCTCCATCCTCCGGTTCAGTATCCCTGTGGTCGCAGAAATATGGAGCTATTACATTAAACTTTTTGCTAAGCTTTGCTGCCACCGGATGCCAGACCCATGGTAGAAATCCCGTGGCATGCAGCATAAGGAGATCCGGTCCGTCGCAGGGGTAGTGCAGATATTTTATCTCCGCATCACCGATATTACAGCTTTTTTCGACAGGGGTGTTCCGGTTCTCGTTCATAACATGGCTCCGGTTTTTTTTGATGAACAAAGCATGGGATGGTCTGTTATTTATTGCAAGAGAGTTTGTGTATTTTTAAATTTTTTCTGACTGGATAAATATCCACCCGTTGGGTGTTATTCCGGAAGGTGTGTTTATGCTTTTTAAAACTTATTTATATTTATTGAGCTTCCTCACAGCCTGAAGGAAAATCCGGATAGGGGGGTGGATTATTCTTCAGGCCGGGTGACAATACCATTGCGGATGACTGCTGCGGTTTATCGCTTTTAAATAGCGTCTGCCGCAACAGGCTTATCTGCTCTGGCTTATGCCGAATTGAACTCCGGAATACTCCCGCGGGATGGTTTGAAATAACTGCTCAACTGCACCATCAGTGATAAATGCATTTGATTTGTGTTAAAAAGTTTATGTATGAAAATCTTTTTAACTTTTTATGAACACTGTATATAAATATTGAACAATGTTCTCAGGTGTCAATATTTTTTTAATAAAAATGGAAAAATATCAACAAAACCTGAATATTGAATATTTTTGATTTTCAGTAATAATCGAGGGTTTCCACTGCTTCTGNNATACCTGCAATGAACCGGCTGGAGTATGAGTTTCTGCGGTGTTGTTTCACCTTTAATTACCCGTTATATTTTAACAAGTATGTAACATGTATAATTTTTTTTTAATTGATGCCGGGTACAATTTTGGATTTTATATAATAGAAGATGCATATTTGTAATATAACATTTGTTGTGTGATATACGGGATGTTTTTTAAATTTAACAGGATACCTGGAGAAAGTTAATGAAGAGTTACAGGCCGGGAAAAGAGGGATTATATGATCCCCGGTATGAGCATGATTCCTGCGGAATAGGTTTTGTTGCGAATATAAAAGGGAAAAAATCCTATGACATAATAAAAAGAGGACTCGAAGTCCTTGAAAGAATGACACACAGAGGCGCGGAAGGAGCAGACAACAAAACCGGCGACGGTGCAGGCATACTGATGCAGATACCCCATCTGTTTTATAAGGAGGAGTTTCCTTCTCTTCCTGAAAGCGGGGATTACGGAACCGGGCTGGTTTTCCTCCCTGTTGAGAAGATCCAGGCTGACATGTGTACTGAAATTCTTGAACGTACTGCTGAAGAAGAGGGGCTCGAAATAATAGGATGGAGAGATATTAGGGTCGATAGTACGGTTGTGGGTGATATTGCCCGTAAAGCGGAGCCTGTGATGAAGCAGGTCTTTATTAAAAAGAGAGCCGGTGCTGAACTGAATCTTGAATTGAAGCTCTATGTTGTGCGAAAGCTTACTGAAAGCAGAGTTGCCGGGCTTACCGGTATAAATGTTTCAGCTTTTTATATCCCTTCACTTTCATCGCGTACAATAGTGTACAAGGGTATGCTGATGCCCGGGCAGGTGAAGCCCTACTTCAAAGACCTTCAGGATGACAGGGTGGAGAGCGCAATGGCGCTTGTGCATTCCAGGTTCAGCACAAACACATTCCCATCCTGGGACCTTGCGCAGCCTTTCCGGCTCCTTGCGCATAACGGTGAGATTAATACTGTTAAGGGTAACAGGTTCTGGATGGAGGCCAGGGAAGCGGATCTATATTCGGATATTCTTGGCGATGACGTGAAAAAGATTCTTCCGGTAATTGAAAAGGGGAAGAGCGATTCAGCGTCATTTGATAATGCCCTTGAACTTCTTGTTGCAGGGGGCAGATCAATTCCCCATGCACTGATGATGATGATCCCTGAATCGTGGAATGACAAAAATCCTATACCCGACTACCTGAAATTTTTCTATGAATATCATTCAACATTTATGGAGCCATGGGACGGACCCGCATCAATGGTTTTCTGTGATGGCAGATATATTGGCGGAACACTGGACAGGAACGGGCTCAGGCCTTCGCGTTATGTGGTAACAAAAGATAATATGATTGTAATGGGTTCTGAAGTGGGTGTGCAGAATTTCAGGCCGGATGATGTGGCGTATAAGGGGAGGCTTATGCCGGGAAAACTCCTCCTTGTTGATACTGTCGAAGGGAGAATAATCCCTGACGCAGAGGTGAAGCAGAATATTGCAATGAGTAAACCCTACAGGGAATGGGTGGAGAACAACAGAATCAATCTTGATGATATTCCTGAACCGGAGAACATAGCGGTGGAGATCAGTGCTGATATTCTTCATCAGCAGAGAGTCGCCTTCGGGTATAACAGGGAGGATATAGAGGATATAATAATCCCCATGGCAGCAACAGCCCAGGAACCGGTGGGTTCAATGGGTACAGATACACCTCTTGCTGTTTTTTCGGATAAACCGCAGCCTCTTTTCAATTACTTTAAACAGGTTTTTGCGCAGGTTACAAACCCTGCTATTGATGCCATAAGGGAGGAGCTTGTAATGAGCCTTACCAGCTATATGGGGTCGAGAAAGAACCTTCTGGATGAAGGGCCTGAACATTGCAGCATGCTTAAATACCTGCGGCCTGTTTTCACGAACGGGGAACTGGCAAAAATAATTGAGAGCAGCAATCCTCAGATACAGACATCAGTTATTGACGCTGTATTCCCTGCTGAAAAAGACTCAGGTATTCTTGAAAAGAGACTTGATGAGATCTGTCTTGAAGCTGAGAGGGCAGTGGATGAAGGGCATAATATTATTATTCTATCTGACAGAAAAGCCGGCAATGGAAGGGCCGCGATCCCGTCTTTGCTGGTGTGCTCTGCGGTACATCATCATCTTATTAAAACAAAAAAGCGGACAAGGGCGGGGATAATAATAGAGAGCGGCGAGCCCCGTGAGGTTATGCATTATGCTCTGCTCATAGGGTATGGGGCTGATGCAATTAATCCTTATATCGCATTCGCCACGATATATGAGTTGGAAAAGAATGGAAAAATCAGGTCCGGAGGTGGCTACAGCGAGCTTGAATATAATTATATAAAATCAATAAGCAAGGGCCTTCTCAAGATTTTTTCAAAGATGGGTACATCCACAATCAGGAGCTATCGCGGCGCACAGGTTTTTGAAGCTGTGGGCCTCTCCGGTAATGTTATTTCCAGGTATTTTCCCGGAACTTCATCAAGAATTTCAGGCGTAGATACTGACCGGATTGCTATTGAATCGATCATGAAGAACCATAAAGCCTACACTGAAAAGGTCAGGCTTCTTGAATCCGAGGGTGTATACAGCTACAGGAAGAGCGGAGAGAATCATGCGTGGAATCCCGAAACCATATATATGCTTCAGTGGGCAACAAGGAACAATGACTATGTGAAGTATAAGGAGTTTACATCAATTGTTGACGGCCAGAACCGTAAACCTCATTTTATCAGGGGGCTCTTCGATTTAAATACCTTCAGGCCCATACCGGTTGATGATGTGGAACCTGTTGCAGAAATTATGAAGCGTTTAACAACAGGAGCAATGTCATTCGGTTCAATAAGCAAAGAGGCACACGAAGCCATTGCCATAGCGATGAACTCGATTCAGGGGAGGAGCAACAGCGGTGAAGGTGGTGAAGACCCTGAAAGATTTAAAAGGAGGCCTGACGGAACCTCCGCGCGAAGCGCGATTAAGCAGGTTGCTTCAGGACGTTTCGGTGTAACAAGTAATTATCTTGCCAACGCAGATGAGATTCAGATTAAAGTGGCGCAGGGTGCCAAGCCCGGTGAAGGGGGGCAGCTTCCGGGATATAAAGTTGACGGAATAATTGCCAGAACAAGACATTCAACTCCCGGCGTTACCCTGATATCTCCTCCGCCTCATCATGATATATATTCAATAGAGGATCTTGCTCAGCTTATTTTTGATTTAAAAAACGCTAATCCTTCAGCGCGAATAAGCGTGAAGCTTGTGTCTGAGTCCGGTGTGGGTACCATCGCTTCAGGAGTGGCAAAAGCACATGCTGATAATATACTTATAAGCGGATATGACGGCGGTACAGGCGCCAGTCCGGTCAGTTCAATCAAACATGCGGGGCTCCCCTGGGAGATTGGGCTTTCTGAAACCCACCAGACCCTTGTTAAGAATGATCTTCGCGGAAGGGTAAGGCTTCAGACTGACGGACAGCTTAAAACCGGCAGGGATATAGTGATTGCCGGCATGCTCGGAGCCGAGGAGTTCGGTTTCGGTACCGGCGTACTGATTGTACTTGGATGTGTAATGATGCGTAAGTGTCATATGAATACATGTCCAGTGGGCGTTGCTACGCAGGATCCTGATTTACGCAAAAGATTTAAAGGTAAGCCTGAGTATATAATTAATTACTTCAGATTTATGGCGCAGGAGATCCGTGAGATAATGGCCTCTGTGGGTATCAGGAGGTTTGATGATCTTATCGGCAGAACAGATCTCCTTATCCCGCGTAAAATTGATCACTGGAAAGCCGCTTCTGTTGATACTTCGGCAATTATCCACAGGCCGGCTGAAGCTGATATATATGCAGTCTGCTGCGTGAAGGATCAGAAACATAAGATCGACAGTGTGCTTGACAGAAAACTCATCGAAAGAGTTAAACCCGCCCTTGAGGCGGATAGAGAAGTGAATGCCTATCTTGAAATGCCTATAAGCAACACTGACAGATCTGTGGGCGCCATGCTCTCCTATGAAATATCAAAAAAATATGGAGAGGCAGGGCTCCCCACTGATTCAGTGCAGTGCACATTTCATGGAAGCGCGGGACAGAGCTTCGGAGCTTTCCTCGCAAAAGGTGTGACCTTCAGGCTGGAAGGTGATGCCAATGACTACTTCGGCAAAGGGCTCTCAGGGGGGAGGCTTATAGTTGTGCCCCCTGCCGGTTCCGGATTTAAAGCGGAAGAGAGCGTAATCATCGGCAACACCGTATTATATGGAGCTACAGGCGGTGAGGCCTATGTTCATGGTATAGCGGGGGAGAGGTTCTGCGTCAGAAACAGCGGCGCCCTCGCTGTTGTTGAGGGCACCGGTGATCACTGCGCCGAGTATATGACAGGTGGCCGCGTGATTGTCCTCGGAAAAGTCGGACGGAATTTCGCAGCAGGTATGAGCGGAGGCATAGCGTTTGTTCTTGATATGGATGGCAATTTCGATTTTTTCTGCAATAAAGGTATGGTGGAACTTTCACAGGTAAGGGATTATGATGATCAGGATTTTATTTTAGAGATGCTGAAAAAGCATATACACTATACTGACAGTGCCCTGGCAAAGAATATAATCATGAAGTGGTATGACTATCTCCCGAAATTTGTAAGGGTGCTGCCGCTTGAATACAAACGCGCTATGAATGAAATGAAGATCAGCCTCATAGATGAGAAGCTGAAAGCCATAAGGGAAGAAGAACAGATTATGGAGAGTTACTAAATGGGAGATCCGAAAGGTTTTTTGAATATAAAGAGGATGGAGTCCGGCTACAGGCCTGTTGAAGAGAGAGTCAATGACTACAGGGAGGTTGAACGTCTCCTCCCCGATGCTCAGAGGAAACTTCAGGCAGGTAGATGCATGGACTGCGGAGTCCCTTTCTGTCACTGGGGGTGCCCCGTGGGAAACATCATGCCTGAGTGGCAGGATATGATCTTCCGTGAAGAGTGGAAAGCAGCTTATGAAATACTGAGGGAGACAAACAACTTCCCTGAGTTTACGGGGAGGGTCTGTCCTGCACCCTGCGAAGCATCATGTGTCCTCTCAATAAATGATGAGCCTGTGACCATAAGGCAAAATGAACTTGCTGTAATTGAAAAGGCATTCGAGCTGGGCTATGTGAAACCTGAGCCTCCTGAAAAGCGTACCGGAAAAAAAGTTGCAGTTGTGGGGAGCGGACCCGCTGGCCTTGCCTGCGCAGATATACTTAATAAATACGGACATAGCGTTACTGTTTTTGAAGCTGAAGACAGTATAGGCGGTTATCTCAGGTTTGGAATACCAGATTTTAAACTGGATAAAAAAGTTATAGATAGAAGAATAGATATCCTGACATCTGAAGGGATTGTTTTTAGAACCGGTGTTAAAATCGGCACTGATATTACAGCCTCTGATCTTGTTAACAGGTACGATGCAGTTATGCTCGCCATTGGCGCGAGAAAATCGAGAGACCTTGATATAGGTGGAAGGAGCCTCTCAGGGATACATTTCGCCATGGATTACCTGGCGCAGCAGAACAGAAGGGTAAGGGGAGATCTGATACCTGAGGATAAACTGATAAGCCCTTTAAACAAAAAGGTGGTTGTAATCGGCGGCGGCGATACAGGATCGGATTGTGTGGGCAATGCAAACAGGCAGGGAGCAAGCAGCATCACTCAGATTGAAATCCTCCCTGAGCCTCCGGCGCACAGAACTGCCGGGGAACCCTGGCCGCTCTGGCCCAGACTGAAAAAAACATCAAGCTCGCACGAAGAGGGTTGTGACCGTCTCTGGTGTGTCAGGACAATACGGTTCTACGGCGATAACGGCGAGGTGAAAGGTATTAACGCTGTGCGTGTAACATGGGAGAAACTTGCGGACGGCAGAATGGAGATGAGGGACATCCCCGGTTCAGGGTTTGACATCCCTGCTGACCTTGTGCTTCTTTCAATGGGGTTCATCCATCCTGAACATAAGGGTATAATCGAAGATATTAATCCCGCCCTTGATAAAAACGGAAATATTGTTGTGGATGATGAGTATATGACTTCAGCAAAAGGTGTATTCTCCGCAGGTGATTCAGTCAGGGGAGCATCTCTTGTTGTCTGGGCAATCCATCAGGGGCGTGAAGCTGCCAGGGGAATTAACAGATACCTTATGGTGAAATAAATTTACTCTTGACTCGATCAGTTCAAGGGTAATAATCGGGGAGATTCTGATAATGGCGGTAATTACAATGTGTCTCTCCAAAAATTTTTATTTATTTCTTGCAGCCTTCATCCTCTGTTCAGGTTTAATTGCCGCTGCATCTGAAAAGTTCCCCTACGGGGGATCTTCTGCAAGGGAATTCACTTATACCGGAGAGAATCCCCTCCTCGCTGCTGTGACAAAAGGGGATGCTGACACAGTGAAATCTTTCCTGGAAAAAGGGATTTCTGCAAACTCGCGGGGAGAGAATGATGCAACACCCCTTACAATAGCGGCCTATGGAGGACATACGGGTATAGTGAAACTCCTCCTTGAGAATGATGCCAGCCCAAATCAGAGAGACGGGAACGGCAGCACTGCTCTTACAATAGCAGCGCGGTATGGCTATACAGATATGGTTAAAATTCTCCTCGCTCACGGAATCTCCGTACACATAAGGGACACTAAAGGTAATTCAGCGCTGATAATCGCATCACTGAGCGGTTATACTGATATTGTAAAACTGCTGCTTTCCCGTGGCGCTGTTATCGATTCACGGGGAGAGAATGATATTACTCCCCTTATGGCTGCTTCAGAACATGGACATCTTGATACTGTAAAATTTCTCCTGTCTAAAGGAGCGCGGGTAAATTCGGAAAACAGCAGCGGGCAGAGAGCCCTGTACATTGCATTGGAAAACAAACATCCTGAAGTCGCAGAACTTCTTAAAAAAGCCGGGGCTAAATAAACAGTTAATTCAGCCTTAAAGATTAATTAAATTAGAGCATAAAAAAAGTTCTTGCCTGAAACTCTCTTTCTTATTCCCGTTGTAAGTTGTTAATTAATCAGTCATTTAAATTTAATATATATAGTTGAGGATTTTGATGAAGAGTCTGTTTTTTTCTTTTTTCCTGGTTCTTGTCCTGGTTCAGGCTCCGCTTTTTTCACAGGAGAAGACTGAAGTAAACAATCAGAATGCAAACCTGGAGACCGATAACGGGGCAACAGGTAAATCTGAGTATTATAACCTTAAAAGAAATCTTACCTATGGGACGATTTTTGCAAGTTTTGCTGC
The DNA here is from genome assembly GCA_002425885.1 of Spirochaetia bacterium UBA5550. Lineage (GTDB taxonomy): Bacteria > Spirochaetota > UBA4802 > UBA4802 > UBA5550 > UBA5550. The sequence continues at coordinate 20,569 of DINC01000238.1, forward strand.
CACTTATGTTTACGGCTCTGATGCCTGGGACTGGGGCGGCACTGATTACAGATGGGGCCATGAAGGGTGGTTCGGCGCTGATACCGATTCAGGCGGTATTGATAAAGTGGGACACATGTGGGCTCACTATGTGCTGCAGAGAGGATTTAATAATCTTTTTGAATATACACTTGAAGATAAAAAAGAGGCACTTATAGTGTCCACTGCCACTGCCGCATCAATAGGTCTTCTGATTGAAATAGGTGACGGCACATCCGGTAAATACGGCTTCAGTTACGAAGATCTTGTTTTCGACTGGATCGGAGTCGGTCTCGGTACATTCCTTGAGGCGTTCCCCTCTGCTGATGAGTTTATCGGATTTACATGGGAGTACTGGCCCACGGATAATTTTCTTGATGAGTCAAAGGGGAGAAAGAAACTTCATGTAACCAGTGACTACAGCGGACATAAGTATATGATTAATTTCAAACTCGCAGGATTCAAATATATAGGTTTTGACATCCCGGAATTTATGCGTTACATAATGCTGGACTTCGGTTACTACACAAGGGGTTACACCAGCTTTGATGATGCAGGTAAAGAGAAGACAAGGCATCCCTATGTGGGAGTATCCCTTAATATGATTGAAGTTGTGCGTGATATGTTTGATGAATCAAACAGGGACGGCAGGTTCTGCAAGGCTCTGCAGCAGCCCTTTAAATATATGCATCTTCCGGTTGGATACAGTGTTGCTAGAACTCTTCACTCAGATAATCGCGCTGAGTAATATTCAGCCTTATCATTAATTTGCGTCAGGTGCTTTTATGAAGGTAATAATTTATTTATTTTTATCAGCCTTGATACTGTTCTCATGGGGGGAGATCCATGCGGCAGATAATATCACTGTGGAAAACGGTGTATTGAATTTGCCCGGAGAAATCCGGTTTGTGCCCGGCAGTGATGCAATAAAAAACGAAAGCTCAAAGGTGATTGATGCCATTGCTGAATTCATGAAAAAAAATCCTGATGTCAGAATTCTCCGTATTGAAGGTTACTGTAATTCAAGAGCGGATGAAAACTCAAACCTCGAACTTTCAAAGCTGAGAGCAATGTCAGTGGCAAAGGCTGTTATAGCAAGAGGTGTCCAGTGCAGAAGACTCTTTGCATCGGGATTCGGAAGCGGGTTGTTATTTATAAAAAGCGGTAAAACCGGTGATCGCATATCTGCTGTTATTGCCTCGGGAAAATATAAAAAACCGGGAATAATGCCTGTAGACGGAGGGGGAGTTGTAGCCGGGGACCCCTGTAAGTGAAGTAATCAAAGCAGGGCGGAGTAAAGTTTATGCTCCGCCGCTGTGCGTCTTGTCCAATTACAATGTATCAAGCTTCTTCTGAAGATTTTCTGAAATAGTTTTAATATGGGGATAATCCTCCACACTGTCTACGCAGAGATATATTGCAAGGTTCTCTTTTTCCAGGAGAATTGAACGGTCGCTGTTGTTTTTCACATATTCATCCAGTTTTCCGATCTCCTCAGCAGCGGAGGTTTTATCTCTGAATAACATTATATAACACATTATATCGTCGTTGTAGGGATTCCTCTGTTTTGCCAGTATAGTCATGTGGATGCCTGAAACTTTGCTGTATTCACCACCCGGATAGATTCTGCCGGTCATCTTTCTGATTGCATCATGGTCAAAGTTCCATGGATTTGTTTTTAAAAGATTTTTTGCAAATCCCGGTATCTGCCCTATTACAAAACCTGCCGGTATATCATCGTTACCCGGTTTGATTTTATCGATAACAGATGAACTGTACATAGCTTTTGTGCTTGCTATGAAAATAAAAATGAATATTGAAAGTGTTGTCAGAAGTAATGCTTTTCTTTTCATAATCGACTCCAGGTTGTTTGTCCAATTAGGCAGAACAATTAAATCTACCCGGGTTTATTATCGGCAGATCATGAAATATTTATTATATTTTTTCTTGTGG
>DINC01000238.1:22546-29393 GCA_002425885.1 Spirochaetia bacterium UBA5550
TTTTGGTTGACTTTAATGCTCAATCAGGTAAAAAAAAGATTAATTAAATGAGTGCACTTACAGAATCATCTGCAACAAATTACAGACAATCATAATAGCTGAAGTCTTCTTCCATGAGTATGAAGGTGTTATACATCTTATGCTGATGGTATTATTATTTTACAATGAGGTTCAATCCTGATGAAAACTGATTCGGAAATCCTGTACATACGTAAAAGGGATGGAAGGATATCTCCTTTCGACGCTGATAAAATTACTGATGCCATTTTTAACGCGGCAAAAGCTGTGGGCGGAACAAGCCGTGAGATGGCGGATACAGTGGCTGCATCAGTTGTTGATATACTGAATATTGTATATAAGGATGGAAGAATCCCCACAGTTGAGAATGTTCAGGACCTTGTTGAAAAAATGCTTGTTGAGCGCGGGCATGCCAAGGTTGCCAAGGCATTCATTCTATACAGGGAACAGCACAGAAGGATCAGGGAGAGCAGAGATCTCCTTAACGAAGGCCTTGAGCTTATTGACAATTACCTCGACAGATCAGATTGGCGTGTAAATGAAAACAGCAACATGAGCTATTCACTTCAGGGGCTCAACAACCATATATCTACATCCATAACAGCAAAATACTGGCTTGAAAGAATATATCCCCCTGAAATAAGGGAAAAACATGTAAGCGGGGATTTCCATCTCCATGATTTGGGGCTTCTCTCTGCCTACTGTGTCGGCTGGGACCTGAAAGAGCTTCTTATCAAGGGATTTTGCGGAGTGCCGGGCAAGGTTGAGAGTAAACCTGCAAAGCATTTCGGAAGCGCCCTGGGGCAGGTTGTGAATTTTTTCTATACTTTACAGGGGGAATCAGCTGGTGCGCAGGCATTTGCAAATTTTGATACTTATCTGGCTCCGTTTATTTACTACGATAAATTGAATTATGATGAAGTGAAACAGGCGCTTCAGGAATTTGTTTTTAATATGAACATCCCCACAAGGGTAGGGTTCCAGACACCCTTTACAAACGTTACTCTTGATCTCAATCCTCCATCCACAATTGCCAATGACTACGTTGTCATCGGCGGTGAATTGACAGATATGACGTATGGTGAATTTCAGAAAGAGATGGATATGTTCAACTCCGCCTTTGCTGAATGTTTATCAGAAGGTGATGCTAAAAACAGAATCTTCACTTTCCCCATACCGACATATAACATATCAAAGGATTTTGACTGGAACAATCCTAAACTTAATCGCGTATGGGAGATGACAGCCCGATACGGAATACCTTACTTCGCGAATTTTATCAACTCCGACATGGACCCTGAAGACGCGCGTTCAATGTGCTGCCGGCTCAGGCTGGATAACAGGGAGCTGCGCAAGAGGGGCGGCGGGCTCTTCGGGGCGAATCCGCTTACAGGGAGTATCGGCGTTGTTACAATTAATCTTCCGCGTCTCGGATATATCTCTGAAACAGAGGAGGAGTTCTTCTCCCGTCTTGAAAGCCTTATGATTCTCGCTAAGAACTCCCTTGAAATTAAAAGAAAAGCACTGGAAAATTTTACAGCAAGCGATCTCTATCCTTACACCAGGTTCTATCTCTCAGGTATTTATGAAAGGGATAAAAAGTTCTGGGGGAACCACTTCTCCACAATAGGTCTTGTCGGAATGAATGAGGCCTGTCTGAACTTCCTCAATACAGACATAGCATCTGTTGAAGGTAAAACTTTTGCACTTAAAGTCCTCAATTTCATGAGAGAGAGAATAATGAAGTTTCAGGAGGAGACAGGAAATTTTTATAATCTTGAAGCTACTCCGGCAGAGGGCGTTACTTACAGGTTTGCCCGTGCGGACAAACAGGCTTTCCCTGAGATTAAAAGCGCCGGTAAAAATGAGCCGTATTATACAAACTCAGTACACCTCCCTGTATCACATACAGATGACCTGTTTGAAGTTCTGGACCACCAGGACGATTTACAGACAAAATTTACCGGTGGTACAGTTGTTCACCTCTTCCTCGGTGAAAAAATAGATGACATAGAGGTGGTAAAGGCTCTTGTTAAGAGGATCGCTGAGAATTACGCGTTGCCGTATTTTACATTGACCCCGACTTTCAGTATCTGTCCAATCCATGGTTATTTAACCGGGGAGCACAAATACTGTCCCTACGATCACTCCCCGGAAGAACTACTTAAATACGGGATAGAGGTCGATATATAAATCATAAAGGCTCTTTGCGGGAACCTGCCTCATTAACAGTGAGACAGGCGTATGAGCTGTATTATTAAACTATTTACAGGAGACATAATATGGAAAAAAAGCGTTTAGTTGTTCCGGTTGAGGTTTATTCCCGTGTTGTAGGTTATTTCAGACCGGTTAATCAGTGGAATAAAGGTAAAAAAGAGGAGTTTTCTGAAAGAAAAACATATATGTTTGATGCTTTTGAATTAGAACAGCCAGTTGCTTTAGATGAATATAAAAGGGCTGTATAAAACCTCCCTTGTTGATTATCCTGGAAAGGTTTCATCTGTAATCTTCACCGGAGGGTGTAATCTCCGGTGCGGATACTGTCATAATCCTGATCTGGCCTGCAATTCAGATGAACTTGAAAGGATTGATGACGAAGAGGTCTTCTCTTTCCTGGAGAAGAGGAAGGGACTCATTGACGGGATTACTGTAAGCGGCGGTGAGCCAACGCTTGACAGCGGGCTCCCTGTTTTTCTTCGCAGAGCCAAAGTCATGGGTTTGCTTGTTAAACTGGATACAAATGGATGTTTCCCCTCTGTAGTTGAGCAGTGTCTGTCGGAAAAACTGGTGGATTACATGGCAGTTGATCTGAAGACATCTCCTGCAAAATACAGCACGCTCACAAAGCGAGATGTGGATTTTAATCAGATTGTGACAACTCTTGATATAATTAACAATTCAGGTATCGATTACGAGATAAGAACAACCTGTGTCCCGGGGTTTGTGACGCTGGAGGATATCACTCTTATTGGTGAAGCTGTAGTGCATGTTAAAAAATGGTACCTTCAGCAGTTTGTTAATACTAACACACTTATTGATCCGGAAGCTGAAAAACTCTCCCCCTATCCTGTGCGCTATCTTGAACTGATGCGTGATGAAGCACTGAAGTATGCTGACAGATGTTCAATACGCGGCATATAAAAACGTATGAAGAGATATACCTTATCTATTATCCTCCTGATTTCATTATCACTCTCTATATCTGCTGATGCAGCTCCTCCGCCTTTTGGTATTAAAGATATTATTTCACCTGGAGAAAAAGCGGTACTTTTAAGAGGCAATATTCTTACTTACGCACGGATTGAGGGTAAGGGTGAGGTCTTTGCCGGAGGAGCCGGTGTCTCTTTCCCCGGACGTGCGGGGCGCATGTATGATTACCCATCCGGATATAGTGTTGCAGCAGTTGAGAAAGCTTTTTTTAAGGGTGATGCTGCAATGGGGGAAATTATTTTTAACCGCCTGATTGACTTCCCTGCGCTCAGGGGTATGCAGTATTATTCCCTGTCGGAAGGCAAAGCAATTCCCCTTATACTTGACAGCCGGGTCTCCGGTAACAGTTCAATAAAACAGGAGATCGGCGGTAAATCCGCAGTTTCATATTTTACAATAAAGGATAACAGGCTCGGCACAATTCCTTTCAGCAGCAAAGTGTGGAGCGGCAACGCGGCTCTTTCTTCTATAAGTGTCTGTTCAGGGACGGTTTCAAGGTTCGGGATGAAAGTGTTTGAACCTGGGGATTACAGGGCGTATAAATTTTTAGTTTATGATAAAACCGCAGGGGGATGGTTCTACTGTTCTGTGCAGCTCATGAGGGTAAGGAGCGAGATCATGAAGAGCCTTGATCTTCTTAAACCTGAGAATATATGCAACAGACTCAGAGGGGAAACAGTTCATATTCTCAGGCTTCTCGGTATAGACAGGAGAGGCGATCTGGCTGCTTTCAGATGATTAGCCCCCGATGCTGGACATTGCTTTAACCCCGGCAGTGAGAGAACGGCACCCCTTATTATCAGATGAACATTCAATCTTATGACTGCCCCATTTGTTTTTAACGGCTTCTTCAATAAACTCCTTAATCTCTTCCTCTGTGCTTTCGCCTCTTAGAAGCTCCCGGAGATTGTATCTTGCAGTAGAGTGCAGGCATGTAAGCATAAGCCCTTCTGATGTTAGCCTGAGCCTGTTGCAGTCTGAACAGAATTTATGAGTTACAGGGGGTATTATCCCTATTTTAAGAAGTTTCCCTTTGTAGGTCAGATCAAATCTCTGCGAAACATCAGACCTGTCGGTTGTTTTCCGGACAAGCTCACCTCTTGAAGATAGAGCCGCAACCAGATCATCAGAAGGGATAAATTCGTGTTTTTCATCTTCGGTTACAGGCATTCTTTCAATGAATCTCAGGGTAACATTTCTCCCGGCGAAATAATCGAGAAAATCATCTATTTCGGCAAGGGTTTCACGCATGAGTACCGCATTTACTTTAACATCAAGAGTGCCGTCTGCGAGAGTTTTTTCAATATTATTAATTACAGTTTCAAAGTAATCACGCCCTGTAATATCAAAGAACCTGTCGCGGTTCAACGAATCAAGGCTTATGTTGAATTTTGTTACACCATTTATTTTCAGGTCATCAAGGTATTCATCAAGGAGGATGCCGTTAGTAGTAAGGCAGAGAACAAGTTCAGGGTATAAACTGTGTGTATCATGTATAATATCCATTATCCCTTTTCGCACAAGGGGCTCGCCGCCTGTAAAGCGGACTTTGTTTACACCAAGGCTGCGGAATATCCCTATCAAGGTTACAAATTCCTCGTTTCTTAAAACTTCATCGTGAGGTACGAGCTGTACACCTTCAGGAGGCATGCAGTATCTGCATCTCAGATTACATCTGTCAGTGACTGAAACTCTCAGGTATGTATGTTTTCTCAGGAAATTGTCTGTAAGCATTATTCTACCTTCTTGTTTTTTTAACCGGTTCCACGGCCTCTTTATAATTCTGATTAAGAAAAAGGATAAAGTTACTTCTGAAAATTTTTTCTTCAGGCGCAATGAATATAGCCCTTGAATACATGCTGAACGCCTCTTTATATCTCCCTGAAGCTTCATAAACAACAGCGAGGTTGTTCTGCGGAGTACCGTCAGAGAGCAGACTCTCTGANNGGAAGAGAAATTCCGCTTCCCTGTAATTCCCCCTGGCTGATTCCAGAATCCCTCTTTCTATGAGGGTTCCTGCGGGCTCAGGGTTTTTTTCCCTTTTGAAATATCTTTCTGTCTTGTATGGATGGGAAGTACGCTCTGAGCCTTGATTTGCAGTGCTTCCGTTTTTATTAAAATCAAATATAATATTGTCACCTTCGGACTTTTCAAGCCTGATCCTTTTATCAAGTACCAGGGTATCATAAGTGCTGCATCCGGTTAAGAGGAGCAGCAGAAAGAGAATATTAATCTTCAGGTGAAACCGCATCACAGATCTTCTCCAGTGCTCCTGCTATCCCGAGAATTTTCTGCTCCTGAAAATGGTTTCCCATAACCTGTATGCCCACAGGGAGACCTTTGCTGTCAAGTCCGGCTGGGACTGATAGCGCGGGAATTCCGGCAAGATTAGCAGAGATTGTCAGGATGTCAGACATATACATCTGAAGCGGGTCATTGGACATCTCACCTATTTTAAAAGCAGTGGTTGTTGTAACAGGAGCAATGATTGCATCCACTGAAGAGAAGGCGTTTTTGAAATCTTCGATCAAGAGCGCACGTCCTTTAAGCGCCTTGAGATAAAAAGCATCATAGTAACCGGAGCTCAGGGAATATGTTCCAAGTATTATTCTCCGCTTAACCTCCTTGCCGAAACCAGTGCTGCGTGTCTGAGTGTAAAGAGAGGAAAGGTCCTTTACGTCAGGAGACCGGTATCCGTATCTTATGCCGTCGTATCGGGCAAGGTTGGATGAAGCTTCAGCAGTTGCTATGAGATAATATACAGGTATTGCATATCCGGTGTACTTCAGGCTTATCGGTACAATTTCGGCTCCGAGTTTCTCAAGTTCTTTGATTTTACTTTCGATAAGAGATTTTATTCCGCTGTCTATACCTGTGAAATATTCAGCAGGAACACCGATTTTTAAACCTTTCACATCAGTGTTAAGCTTTCCGGCATCAATGTCCATCTCCCTGTTGACTGACGTTGAATCTTTTTTGTCATAGCCTGCAATAATCTGAAGCAGAGATGCAGCATCAGCAACGGTTCTTCCGAAAGTTCCGATCTGGTCAAGGGATGATGCAAAAGCAACAAGCCCGTATCTTGAGACTCTTCCGTAAGTGGGTTTAATCCCTGTAACTCCACAGAATGCAGCAGGCTGACGTATTGAGCCACCTGTATCTGAACCGAGAGATGCCGGCGCCATAAAAGCTGAAACTGCAGCAGCAGATCCTCCGGAACTCCCCCCCGGAACCCTTTCACTGTCATAAGGGTTTTTTACAGGGCCGAAAAATGAGTTCTCCGTTGATGAACCCATGGCAAACTCATCCATGTTAGTCTTCCCGAGAAGGAGCATCCCCGCATTGAGCATTCTATCGTATACTGTGGCGTTAAACGGCGGAACGAAGTTTTCAAGAATTTTTGAAGCGCAGGTTGTACGGACACCCGCTGTATTCATGTTGTCTTTTACTGCAACAGGTATTCCGTCAAATTTTGAAAGAGGTTTCCCCTCTGACCGGCGCAAATCTGCATCCGCAGCCTGTTTCAGAAGGAGATTCTCATCAATTGTTATATATGAATTAATATCTTTATCTTTTTCGTGTATTCTGTTCAGAAGAGATTCAGCTATCTTTTTTGAGG
>DINC01000238.1:29464-29645 GCA_002425885.1 Spirochaetia bacterium UBA5550
TCCGAGAGCTCATTGAGACCTTTTTTGTAAAGCATTGATACCTCCGGTTATGACCTTAAAAATGAACCGGTGATAACGGGTGTCAATAAAAAAATAGAAGGGAACTATTCCCCCTGAAAGTAAAAAATACCTTGAAATTTTAATAATAATTTTTATATTGAAGATGCTTTAATACTGCTAT
>DINC01000047.1:0-4189 GCA_002425885.1 Spirochaetia bacterium UBA5550
AATAATAAAAAAAAAGGAAATGGTCAAATTTAAACAGGATATATCGTTCAAATATCAGGTTTAATCATTACAGGAAACAACCTCCCTTATTTTCTTTTTAAGATTATAAAGATCATAAGGTTTCTGTATAAAATCCCTGACACCCAGGGCCAGCAGCTCTTTTGTTTTTACATCATTGCCGGACCCTGAGGTAAGTATAACCTTTACGCGCGGGTCTATCTCCTTCATTTGTAAAAAGACTTCTCTTCCGTTTATTCCCGGCATGGAATAATCAAGGAAAACAGTGTCGATATTATCACGGTTTGCCCGGAAGTATTCAACTGCGGTTTTCCCGTCGGGGGAGGAGATTACTGTGTATCCGCATTCCTTCAGCGCCTCTTCGGCAATAGTTCGCATTATCTCTTCATCATCAACTATCAGTATAACACCTGAACCTGAAAGATTATCATTAGAATCGGACTCTGTTTCTTCAACAAGATCCCCGCTGTTTTGTATAATCGGGACATACACAAGGAATGTGCTTCCTTTCCCTTTCTCAGACATCACTTCTATGAATCCGTCATACTGCCTGATTATGCTGTTTACAATAGCAAGTCCAAGGCCGGAACCCGCTCCGTCTTTTTTTGTCGTAACGAATGGTTCAAAAAGTTTTGTTATTATTGTACTGTCGATGCCTACCCCTGTATCGTGTACGCTTATGACATAATAAGAGCGCCCCTCTTTGGCTTCATTATGAAATTTGATAAAGGTTTGATCAACACTGATTTTTTCAATAGAGATATCCAGGGTTCCGCCTTCCGGTTCATTATCCTGGTGCATGATTGTCATTGCATGTGAAGCGTTAACGCAAAGATTGAGTAAAACCTGTTCCAGATGAGTTGCATCTGCTACAATAACCGCAGGGCTATGGTAAAGGTTTGTTCTGATCTCTATACTTTTAGGAAAACTGCTGACACAGATGTCTGCAACATTCTTTATTGATTTGTTGATATCAATATGTTCGAGTTTCAATTCGTGCTTCCGGGAAAGTATAAGAAGCTGCTTGATAAGTTCAGATGCTCTTCCTGAAGCATTTTTAATGGTGTTCAGATATCTTGCTGCATGCTCTGAGTCATGAAGATTTTCTCTTCCAAGCACATGTGAAAGAAGTTCAGCACCGCCGATAATCCCCCCGAGTATATTGTTAAAGTCATGGGCGATCCCCCCTGCGAGTGTTCCTATGACCTCAATTTTCTGGATCTGCCTTATCTGTTCATCTTTTCTGACAATATCTGTTATGTCGTTGATGAAGCCTTCAAGAGCGATAAGTTCACCCCGGCTGCTGAAAATTCCGCGGCCTTTCTCCCATACCCATTTTATATTTTTTTCTTTAGTCCTTATCCTGTAGCGAAGTTCGTATGGTTGTGATTTTCGAACACCATTCTGAATGTAATCCCAGACCATCTCTCTGTCATCTTCATGAATAATTCCGTTGTAGCTGATTATCCTGTTGTCAATAATCTCATCAGGGGAGTAGCCGGTTAAATCAAGGGCGCCGCTGCTTATAAACTCCATGGTCCAGTTGCTGTCATTGAGACAGCGATATACCATCCCCGGAAGATTTTCAATCAGTGTTGCCAGCTTTCTCCGGCTCTCAATAATCATTTCGTTTTTTTGAATTACTTCAGACTTTGATTCGGTAAGTAACATGTTTGCAGATTCGAGCTTGAGGTTAGTTGCTGCCAGCTCCTTGTTTATTGTTTCAAGTTCACTGTTAAGTTCGATGAGTTCTTTGTTCGCGTCGGAGAGCTCTATATTTTTCTGTGAAAGAAGTGTCTCCGCAATTTTACGCTCCTTCCGTTCCCTGGCTGATTGAAGCTCCCGTGCTACTGTAGGTGTTAATCGTTCAATGTTATCTTTTTTTATGCAGTCGTTGGCTCCACGCCTCATGGCTTCAACAGCCATCTCCTCAACAATGACTCCTGAAACAAGTATAAAAGGGGTGTCCGGATTGTGTTCTCTGGCGATCTTCAGGGCATCGATCCCTGTAAAATGGGGCATCTTGTAGTCTACTATAATAACATCCCAATCTTTTTCTTTCAGAGCGGTTTTCATCCCCTCGGCAGTGTCGACGTGTCTATATGATAGGTCGTAGCCGGATCTTCGCAGCTCCCTCACCACAAGGAGAGCATCATCCTCGCTGTCATCTACAATCAGCGCATTAAGAGGTTTACTCATGATTGTTTCAATCCCGGAGGGGGCTCGTTCAATACAAGCCAGTAGAGCCCTAATTGCTTTACAGATTCACAGAATTGATCAAAGTCCACAGGTTTTCTTATATAGCTGTTCGCTCCCAATGAGTAGCTGTCAACGAGGTCTTTCTCCTCTCTCGATGATGTCAGAACAGCTACAGGGAGAAGCCTTGTCCTGTGGTCGGTCCGTATAGCTCTAAGCACCTCAAGCCCGTCGATCTTAGGGAGTTTTAAATCCAGAAGTATTATCTGGGGCATATTGCTGAGGTCCCTCCCTGAATATTCGCCGCGTCCGAAGAGGAAATCCAGGGCTTCAACTCCATCCCTTGCAACAACGATTTCATTTTCAATATTGTTTTTCCTTAGCGCCCTGATTGTGAGGAGTTCGTCATCAGGGTTGTCCTCAACAAGAAGTATAATTTTCTGTACGTTCATCGATCCTCCTCATGAAAATAAATATAATGAATCTCTTTCACAGAGTAAAAAAAAATGTACTCCCTCTGTCGACTTCACTTTCGGCCCATATTTTTCCGCCGTGTCTGGTTATTACCCTCTGAACAATGGCAAGTCCAATGCCGGTGCCCGGAAACTCGGTTGCGGCATGGAGTCTCTGGAATGCTCCGAAAAGCTTGTCCGCATAATTCATGTCAAAACCTGCACCGTTGTCCCGTATGAAATAGACTCTTTTCCCATCAATCTGCTCTGTCCCGAATTCAATCTGGGCGTCATTTTTTAAAGATGTAAACTTCCATGCGTTCCCCAGAAGATTTTCAAGAGCAGCATGTAAAAGCTGATGGTCGCCGTTAATGATCAGCCCCGGAGTGTTGATGAATTCCACCTCTCTTCCGGGTTCAGATTCTTTATGTTCCTTAATAATTTCGTCAGCTATTTCACTCATATTAACAGGGGTATACTGCATTGAATCTCTTGTAAGCCTGGAGAGCTTCAGCATGTCATCAATGAGCCGGGCCATTTTTTGGCTTGCGTTTCTTATCCTTTTCAGAAAATCGGCGCCTTCATCATCAAGTTTTGATGCGTAATCTTCAAGTATCGCTCTTGAGAAACCGTCAATGGCTCTGAGAGGAGCGCGGAGATCGTGGGAAACAGAATAGGCAAAGGCTTCAAGCTCCTTATTTGCTGCAAGAAGTTCATGGGTTCTTTTTTTTACTTCGCTTTCGAGATGCTCCCTGTATTTCTGTAATTCGGCTTCAGCTTTCTTTTTCTCAGTTATATCTGTAATAAATCCTTCAATAGATATAAGCTCGCCGGTATCAGAGTAAACACCCCGGCCCTGTTCCCATACCCATTTTGTTATACCGGTTTTTGTTTTAATCCTGTAAACAAGTCTATACGGTCTACGGTTGTTAACTCCATCCTGTACGCCTTCCCAGACCATCTCTCTATCTTCGTAATGAATAAGATCGTTGTAGGAGACTGCTTTGTTATAAAGCAGTTCTTCAACATTATATTCAGTGAGCTCCAGGCAGCCGCAGCTTATGAATTCCATTGTCCAGTTTCTGTCATTGAGGCAGCGATAAGCAATGCCCGGCAGATTGTCCATAAGCGTCGCAAGCTTTCTGCGGCTTTCAGCTAATTCATTATAGATGCAGGTTTCATCATGATTATTTATTTTTTCATTACTCATACAGATAATGTCCGGGTCAGTTATTGAAAATTTTTTTCCTGAACGTTTAATATTGACTCCTGATTAAAATAACCGGTTGAGTCTGCTATACGAGATAATAATATATTTATACAGGGGGAGATAATCAAGATTCAGGTTTTAGAAATAATTAAAATGCGGGTTTTCATCCCGCTCCATTCACTATTAAAGAAAATACTGAATGTAGCGGGGCAGCAGTTTTGTTAAAGATATTACTCCATTTCCATATCAGCAAGAATTTCCATATCCTTAACTGACAGCATAATGTCCGGATTAAGTACTATTATGAGATTGT
>DINC01000047.1:4206-4547 GCA_002425885.1 Spirochaetia bacterium UBA5550
TAATGATATCACGGTCGAGACTTACATTGAAATTCGGAACATCCTGAAGCTGACCAGGGGAGCTGATAACATCTGACACTGAATCAACTATAACACCGACAAGTGAATCTTTATGTTCAATAATTAATATTACGGTGAATGAGTCATATTCTTTTTCCGGCAGATTAAATTTAAGACGCAGGTCAATAACAGGAACAACTATACCGCGGAGATTTATTACACCTTTAAGATATTTTTCACTGTTCGGCACAGTTGTAATTGTTGTCATTCCAACTATTTCTTTAACCCTTAATACTTCAATTCCGTAAGTTTCATTATTAATTAGAAATGTGACGTACTGT
>DINC01000048.1 GCA_002425885.1 Spirochaetia bacterium UBA5550
ATCATGTAACTGAAACACGGATCGAATTTGAAATTGAAAGATTTGATGAAGCTCTTGATAAGACAAAAAGTGAAATTCTCGAAATTCAGGATAAAATAGCCGGTGATAATTACAGCGACCTTGCTGAAATTTTCTCCACCCATATTATGGCCCTGGAGGATCCCCACTTTACAGACAGAGCTCGAAAAAAGATACGCAATGAAAAGAGAAACGCTGAATGGGTAATAAACGATATATCTATTGATCTGATCAATACCCTGAGCCGTATCGAAGATGAATACCTTAAAGAGCGTATTATTGATATATCAGATATAAATAAAAGACTCATCGGTAATTTACAGAAAAAGAAAAAGATGAATCTCTCTGAAATTTACGAGGATGTCATTCTTTTTGCAGATAACCTTACACCCTCTGAAACAGCAGTCCTTAACAAGCAGCATGTTCTGGCTTTTGTTACCAATCATGGCGGCAAGACATCACATACTGCAATCATGGCCCGTTCAATGGATATACCGGCTATTGTCGGTATGGATGATATAACATCCTACGTGAAAAACGGTGACATGGTGATTGTTGACGCTATTCATGGCGAGGTAATCATCAATCCTTCAGAAGATGAGATTGAAGAGTATCAGAAATACCAGAAAGACATTGATGAGCTGGAAAATGAGCTTTCAAAACTGACGAACCTCCCTGCTCAGACCCTTGATAATATAGAAATCTTTATCTACGGGAACCTTGAAATACCTGACGAGATGAATATAATCAAGACTCACGGAGCACAGGGGATAGGCCTCTTCCGTTCAGAATTTCTTTTTCTTGATAAATCACTCCCTGATGAGGAATCACAATACTGCCAGTATAAAAAAGTCGTGGAGTCTTTCAAACCATTCCCTGTAACAATCAGATCCCTTGATTACGGCGGAGATAAAATTCACGGCTTCATGAAGGGCCAGAGTGAGATGAACCCGTTCCTCGGCTGCCGTTCTATAAGGTTCAGCCTTAAAAATCCGGAAATCTTCAAAACCCAGCTCAGGGCAATTCTAAGAGCAAGCGCGCACGGAAAAGTAAAAATCATGTACCCCATGATATCAACGCTGGATGAACTGCTTCAGGCAAAAGAGATTACTCTTGATATAATGAATGATCTTAAATCACAGAGTATTGCTTTTGATTCTGATATTGAAATCGGAATAATGATAGAAGTACCCTCTGCTGTAATTGCAGGGGATATCCTCGCGGAACATGTTGATTTTTTCTCAGTGGGGACAAATGACCTTGTACAGTATATACTTGCGGTTGACAGGGTAAATGAGAAAGTTGCGGATATCTACAACCCTCTTGATATATCTGTACTCAGATATCTGAAACACATTTCAAATATTGCAAGGAACAGTTCAACAGCAATTTCAATATGCGGTGAGATCGCCGGTGAACCGAGATTTACAATGCTCCTGCTGGGTCTGGGATTTCGCGAATTATCCATGAGTTCAAAGTATATGTACCAGATAAAGAGAATAATCAGATCAGTTACCATCGAAGAATGTGAGACGCTTGCCAACACCCTTCTTGCATTGAAAAGAACAGATGAGATCGAACACACGCTCATGGAGGTAATGCACAAGAAATTTCCGGACCTTATAATCCCATGAAGCTATACAAAGAACTGGCTGAATACTACTTTGCCATTGAGGCAAACCACCGCAACATCCTTTACGACATACACCTTATAAGCACGCATCTAAAAAAATACAGTGAACCAGCAATACTTGACTTGGGGTGCGGCACCGGCGAGCATCTTAACGCGATTAAACAGTCCGGTGCAAAAAAATGCGTCGGAATAGACAACAGCCCGGAGATGCTTGAAGTAGCAAGGGAGAGGTTCCCTGAAGGGATTAAATTCCTTAACATGAACTTCCGCAGTTTTGATTTTTACCAGGAATTCGATCTAATAGTATCACTTTTCGGATCAATCGCATACATCACAAATGAGCGGGACGTTGATACATTTTTCTGGAACACATGGCGCGCCCTTAAACCCGGCGGTACAGGAATCTTTGAAATATGGAACTCAGTACCTGTAAAAAAAATCAGAAGCAAACCCTTATCACACGTGTCAAAAACAGCATACCACGATGCAATCATTGAAAGAGAAAGGGGATTCGAACTTATTGATGAGGCGAAAAGTATATCAGAAGTTACATACAGGTACAGGGTCTATTCAAGAAAAGGTTCTCTCACCTATAATGATACTCACACGATGAGAGCCTTTACACTTGATGAGGTGAAAAAATTCGTAAGTGATAATGGACTCATTCTGAAGGAAGTTTACGCTAACAGCAAAAAAGAACCCTTTAACGAAAACTCCAACAAAATGCTTATAATCTTTGAAAAAGAAGTTTAAGCCTACATTGTTGTAGGCTTCTCCTCTCCGCTCACTCCGTTAATATCAATATGCCATTCGGCAATGGTCTCTTTCCATCTGTTGTAAAGATCTTTCGCAAGAGCCATGTCCCTGAAATATTTCTCCGGGCTTTCCAGCGCCAGGAAAAAGACCTCTTCCATAGTTGATACAGGATGGAATGTCATCTCCTTCCTTACGTACTCAGGAATCTTTTCAAGATCTTTGGCATTCTCTTTAGGAAGAATTACATGCTTTATTTCAGCTCTGTGAGCAGCAAGCACCTTCTCCTTGAGACCGCCGATAGGGAGAACCTTACCGCGAAGTGTAATCTCACCAGTCATGGCAACATCCCTTCTTACCGGAATTTTAGAAAGAAGCGACGCCATTACAACAGCCATGGTTATACCTGCAGAGGGCCCGTCCTTTGGAATTGCCCCTTCCGGAACATGAAGGTGAAGATCAAATGTTTTGATGATCTCCTCATCTATATTGAAAAACTGCTGATTTGCTCTTACGAAAGTGAAAGCAGCCTGTGCTGACTCCTGCATAACTTCACCAAGTTTACCGGTGAGTTTCAGGTCTCCCTTACCTTTAATCAGTGAGGCTTCAATGTTAAGGATATCGCCGCCGACTTCAGTCCAGGCAAGTCCGTTAGCAAGGCCTATCTCGTTCTTCTCTTCTTTAACACCATACTTGAATCTGGTGGGCCCGAGATATTTCTTTAGAATCTCTTCGGTAAGAACCTTTTTGAAATCATCTCCTTTCTCGACAACTTCCCTTGCCACTTTACGGCAGACTTTTGCTATTACACGCTCCAGGCTCCTTACGCCTGCTTCACGTGTATAATGCCTTATTGCAAAGAGCATTGCCTCTTCAGAAAATTCAATATTTCCCGGTTTAAGCCCGTTCTCTTCGACCTGTTTATCGAGAAGAAAATCTATCGCTATCCTGAGTTTCTCGGGTTCAGTGTAGCTGGAGAGCTCAATAATCTCCATCCTGTCCTGAAGCGGAAGCGGAATATTATGCTGCGCGTTTGCAGTAGTTATAAACATTACATCAGAGAGATCGTATGTGACCTCCATATAGTGATCGATAAACGCGTTGTTCTGCTCAGGGTCAAGCACCTCAAGGAGAGCCGATGACGGGTCACCCCTGAAGTCCATTGACATCTTGTCAATCTCGTCAAGAAGAATCACCGGATTAACTGTGCCGGCTTTCTTCATCATCTGAATTATCCTTCCGGGTAGCGCGCCCACATAAGTTCTTCTGTGCCCGCGGATCTCAGCTTCGTCCCTTACTCCGCCAAGCGACATGCGTACAAATTTTCTGTTCAGCGCATGGGCAACAGACCTTCCGAGTGATGTTTTACCTACACCGGGAGGCCCCACAAAGCAGAGTATCGGGCCTTTAAGTTTTTTGGAAAGCTTGTTCACTGCTATATATTCAATAATACGTTCTTTGACTTCATCAAGGCCGTAGTGATCATGATTCAGTATTTCAATGGCTTCTTCGATCTTCTTGATGTCCCTGGTTTTTTTATGCCACGGAACATCTCTCAGCCATTCAATATAATTTCTCACAACAGCGGATTCAGCGGACATCGGAGGCATCTTCTCAAGACGCTTAAGTTCCTGAAGAGACTTGGTTCTTGCCTCTTCACTCATTTTAGCATTCTCTATGGAGTTGCGGAGTTCGGTGATTTCATCAACCTCACCTTCCCCCTGACCAAGTTCCTTTTTGATGACCTTCATCT
Source organism: Spirochaetia bacterium UBA5550 (assembly GCA_002425885.1). Taxonomy (GTDB): domain Bacteria; phylum Spirochaetota; class UBA4802; order UBA4802; family UBA5550; genus UBA5550. Next base: position 4,158 of record DINC01000048.1, read on the forward strand.
GTTCATTGAGATAGTATTCCTTCTGGGTCTTCTCCATCTGTTTGCGGACCTGGCCCTGAATCTTCTTCTCAATGTACATCACCTCAATCTCGCCGTTGATAAGCTCGATAAGACGGCTTATTCTGTCAGCGGGGTTCCCTATTTCAATGAGAGACTGCTTGTATTCAATCCTCATCTCAATATGCGACGCGATAACATCAGTGAGCTGAGAGAGATCATCAATACTCTCGGCTGACGTAAGCGCCTCCTTCGGCACTTTCTTGTTAAGTTTGATATACTTATCAAACACGTCAAGTATGGAGGATTTAAGCGCGCCTCTGTCTATCTCACTATCAATCTGACGTTCAACACGCTTGATGCTTACACCGAAATGCTCATCGTCTGATTCGAAGTCTGAGATGAAACACCTTGTTATACCTTCAACTAAAACTTTTATTGTACCATCAGGGAGCTTCAGGAGCTGAAGGATCTCCGCAACTGTTCCCACTTCATATAAGTCATCCTTCTCAGGAGAGGGATTCTGCGCGTCCTTCTGTGTGAGGAGCACTATAAGCCTGTCATTCTTCATCGCCCTGTCAAGAGCATTAACAGACTTTTCCCTTCCGACAAAAAGCGGTACAACCATGTATGGATAAACCACAACATCGCGCAGCGGCAGAAGCGGATATTTTTTTTCAAAATCTATAATTCTGTTTCCCATCAGTCCCTCTGGTAATATTCCTAATGCGCTAAAAGTCTAAGCGCTCTTCTCCTTCTTCTGACTGTACTTAATCACAGCTTCGCTCTGTTTAAGTACCATGGCACGGGTAATTGTTACCCTGTCAATACTGTCATCAGAAGGAATCTCATACATCAGATCCAGCATAAGCCGCTCAATTACTGACCTGAGACCCCGTGCGCCTGTTTTTCTTTCAAGCGCGATATTTGCGATCTCCTCAATGGCATCTTTTTCAAAATCAAGTTCAATACCTTCGAAGGAGAACATCTTCTGATACTGTTTTACAAGTGAGTTCTTCGGTTCAGTAAGGATTCTAATCAGAGCGTCCCTGTTAAGATCGTGGAGATGAGCAATAATGGGAATCCTCCCCACAAACTCAGGAATTAAACCAAACTTGATAAAATCCTCAGGAGTAAGGTTCTTTGAAACATCGATACTCTGAATCTCCTTGTGAGACTGAATCTTCGCGCCGAAGCCCAGAGACTTATTCCCCAGCCTGCTCTGCACAACCTTATCAAGGCCGATAAACGCGCCACCCACAATAAAAAGAATATTATTTGTGTTGATTGAGATAAACTCCTGGTGAGGATGCTTTCTTCCGCCCTGAGGGGGAACATTGGCAACTGTGCCCTCAATAATCTTCAGGAGGGCCTGCTGAACACCTTCGCCTGACACGTCCCTTGTAATAGAAGGATTGTCCCCTTTGCGGGAGATCTTGTCAATTTCATCAATATAGATAATACCGATTTCGGCTTTCTTTATATCGCCGTCAGCGTTCTGTATAAGTCTGAGAAGTATATTTTCAACATCCTCTCCGACATAGCCCGCTTCGGTAAGAGATGTGGCATCAACTATTGCAAATGGAACTTTCAGAAGCCTCGCCAGTGTCTGCGCGAGAAGTGTCTTCCCTGAACCGCTTGGCCCCGCGAGAAGTATGTTGCTCTTCTCAAGTTCCACGTCATTTTTCCCGAGATTCTTGTTTGAATAAATCCTCTTGTAATGATTGTAAACAGCAACCGAGAGAACCTTCTTCGCCTCATCCTGATCGATTACATACTGATCAAGGATCTCTTTGATCTCCTTCGGTTTCGGGAGAGTGCCGAAACTGCTCTCTATAGTGCTGTCAACCTCCTCCGCAAGTATTTCATTGCAGAGTTCAATACACTCATCACAAATATAAACGTCCGGCCCGGCCACGAGTTTCTTTACAGTCTCCTGGCTCTTGCCGCAGAACGAACACATCAATGACGCATTCTGTTCTTTCTTTTTGCTGGTCATGGTTTCACCTGTTTCTCTGTTCTTTCAATAACCTTGTCGATAAGTCCGTACTCGACTGCTTCCTGTGATGACATAAAATTATCACGTTCCATGTCATTTTCAATTTTATCTACCGGTTTTCCGGTATGAAATGCATATATTTCATTCAGCCTGGCTTTTACACGCAGAGTTTCTTTGGCATGGATAGCAATATCTGATGCCTGACCCTGGAATCCCCCTGAAGGCTGGTGTATCATAATTCTTGAATTAGGGAGAGCTGACCTCTTACCTGCCGCACCTGCTGTGAGGAGGAGCGAACCCATTGAAGCAGCCTGCCCCAGACAGATTGTTGCAACATCAGGCTTTATATACTGCATTGTGTCATATATAGCCATACCTGAAGTAACAATCCCTCCCGGTGAATTTATATACAAAAATATATCTTTATCAGGATCTTCAGCTTCAAGGAAAAGAAGCTGCGCGATTACAAGACTGGAGATATGGTCATCAATAGCTTCTCCAAGAAAAATAATACGATCTTTCAGAAGGCGTGAATAGATATCATAGGATCTTTCACCCCTGCTTGTCTGTTCAACTACTATAGGCACAAGACTCATTATTTAACTCCTCTTTAGTTAGATGGTATACGAAATGTATTTCCGGAGTGGATTTTTATTTCTTTTATATTAGTCATATTATCGGATTGCATGTTAAAAATTTTCCAAATAAAAAAACAGATGCACCGCAAACTCCGCCGGCATCCGTCTTATTTTTTTTCAGATGATTAAATACTGATGGAGCAGATAAACTACTGCCCCATTTTACTCTTAACAAATTCATCAAGTGTCTGTGATTGACCTTTTTTAATATCAGCTTTTTCATAGAGAAAATCCATAGACATTTCAAGAAGTATGTCATGTTCAATGGATGTTTTGCTCTGATTCTGCTCAATTAACTCTTCAATCTCTTCAACAGTTTTGCTCATTGCTTTTGCAAGGTTGCCAAGCTGTTCTTTATACTTCTCTTCTGAGACCGAGATTGACTCTTTTTTAGCAACTTCAGAAAGAACCAGAGTATGCTTAATGGATTTAACCGCAGCTTCTCTCAGTTTTTCCCTGTATTCATCAGGATCAAGCCCCATGAGCATTGCAAACTGCTCAAGACTCTCAGCCCTGTACCCTATACGCTGCTGTGTTTTCTCAAAAACTGAATACATTTCATTGAGCACCATTGATTCAGGGATATCAAATTTACTGTTTTCTACAACACCATTCATAATATCACTTCTTGAATCATTTGATACTCTGTCTTTAACGTATTTTTCAATCTGCTCCCTGGTTTTAACTCTCATATCAGCAGCATTTTCAAATCCCGATGTTACCGCAAATTCATCGGTCACTTCAGGGAGAATTACTTTGCTGATTTCAGCTATCTGCACAAGGTAAGTTATAGTTTTCCCTGCAAATTCTGGAATATTATAGGTTTCAGGGTAGGATTGTGAAACCTCTTTCTCTTCACCCGCCTTCATTCCGATAAAATGGCTGTCAAGAGAATACTCATCCTTGCTTTTCCCTATTACTATAGTATAATCCCTGTACTCAACAGCGTCTATCTGCCCTTTATCAACATCATCTGTTCTTTTCAGTTTAAATTTAACAAGATGCCCGTTTTCTACAGCAGTCCCCTCAGGAGCAGCCTCAGTCTGCGATTGTCTCTCCCTTATTGCGTTGACTTCATTGTCAACATCAGCTTCGGTAACTGAAACAGAGGGCTCTTCCGCTTTCATTCCTGTATAATTCCCGAGTTCCACTGAGGGCATAACCTCAAAGAAAGCTTTAAATTTAAAAGCCTCATCTCTGTTTACGCTGGTATAGTGGAATTTAGGTTCAGTGATGGGGGCCAGGGAAGCCTTTTCCATTGCCTCAATAACAGAACCTCTTGCAAGATTCTCGGCAACTTCACCATCGGCATACTCTTTATATTTCGTTTCAACGATCTGTCTTGGAGCTTTCCCCTGCCTGAAACCGTCAACCTTTGCATTTTTCTGTATTTTATTAAAAACAGTCTTATATTCCTGTTCAACCTTGTCTACAGGTACTTCAATTTCGAGTTCGACAACCGCATTATCAAGTTTCTTTTCACTAATGATATTCAAGCTAACACCCCTCAATCAAATATAAAAATTTTATNNGTTTAAAAATTAACACTTTTTATCAAAAAACTTCAGCTTTGCACTATGAATTCATATAGTGAATCTGAGTCAAACATTTTTTATCCATTCGCATATAGAGTGCAGAATTTAAAGAGAGGGGTAATCAAAACTATGCCGTGGAGTGATGTCTGATATGGATTTATGAAGACTTAACATACGCTCCGGAGTCCCTTCGTATTGGCTTCGGGAAG
>DINC01000342.1:0-4124 GCA_002425885.1 Spirochaetia bacterium UBA5550
TTAATAATAATCGCTGTAGTCATAAGAATAATAGAGAGAGTAGATTATGCCTAAACCGCGTTCAATATCTCAGACTATTGGTATAGCCGTGGTGCTTTTAAAAAAGGCATTCATGAGTATGATAACAGAAGTTGAATCGGATAAAGACGCATTCGAGCAAGCCCTTAAGTATTTCAATCATAGATGCATTTATTTTGGTATAGATGGTAAAAATGTAATGCTGCAGGCCGATTTTCTTTGGACTCAAAATTAAGGCGGTGTGCATAAATATGGTAATATAGTTCCGGCCTGTCCAACCTGTAATAGCACGAGAAATAGTCAGCAATGGGAAATGTTTTTAAATGGGGATTATATTAAATCAAAAGGTTTATCTGATAAANNNGCAGATTTAAAAGATATGTTTGATAAAGGATTTCAGAAGATTATACTTGAACCTGAAAACAATGATTACGAACCGATCATTCTTGATAACGCAGATGAAGCAAAAGCTGAAGAGTTTGTGGCTGTAGGTGAGTTTGTAGGAGTGCTAACAGGAGAGTAAAATGAGAGAGATTTTAGAACAACAGATGTCAGAAAATGATTCCAATGAAGCTAAACGAATTTTTTCCGCATTGATTCAGAAAGAGCAGCTTGTTGGTGAGCTATACTCAATTAATTATGATTATGCCAATGTTCTGATTCATGATACAGCCAGAAGGGATGTCGGCGGCATTCCAAATCTTTCATTTCTTATCGCAACAAGAATAAATCCTGATAATAATATAAATTTCCAACATGAAGATGCTTCGTTAATATTATTGCGTGTCATAGATGCAGCAAGTCTTCCGAATAATTCTGAAGCTGAAAGGATTAGGGTTGAAACTGCACAGAGGGTAAGCGGTGAGATCGAAAAGCATTGGGATACAGATGGCATGGATCCATATACAAGAAATCATTTAAGCTATGCAGGTGTTAAGTGTAGAGTTATTGGGACTTTCTTTCTCGTAAGACGTCAAAATGATAATCCCGATTCAGGCCTTGGTCTGTTTTTCGGAAGTGATATATCAAATTATTATCCCAATAGAGGATTGAAAATTTATAAACCTAATGACAGGGCACTTGAAATCATAGTGAATTATCTTGATCCGACAAATATTCAGGATCAGAGATCAAGTGCAAGAGTTCGTATTGGTGAAGTGAGATATGCGTCTACAAATCGGGAATTTCAGGGAATATCAAATGTTCCGGTTTATATCAATCCTTCCGATTTGCTTGCACAGAAAACAGCTTTATTTGGTATGACACGAACTGGTAAATCGAATACGACAAAAATAATAGCTCAGTCAGTTTATAATTTGCGATATCCGGAAAGGAGTACAGAGACATCATTGAGGATAGGGCAGATTATTTTTGATCCGAACGGTGAATATGCGAATGAGAATGAGCAGGATAGAGATGGAAGCGGGAACCCGAATGCATTAAAGAATGTATGGAGAAGAACCGGAGTGCGAAAAGAAGACGAAGTTGTTACTTACGGGATCATCGATCATCCAAATGACCCTGATAGACGACTGATGCTATTAAATTTTTATCTTACAGATAATTTACAGGACGGGAAGGAAATAATAGATTCATATCTNNATAATAGTATTTACATTAGAAATTTTAAACAGGTGAGATTTGATCCTCCGGAGGCGGCAGATAGAAGCGCTTCAACAAGATATAATAGAAAAGTTCTGGCTTATAGAGCATTATTGTCCAAAGCCGGATTCACTGCACCTGCATCAGTACGAGCTACTACAACTAGATTATTCAATGATCATTTGATACAGGCATTACGGGAGAATGAAGGAGATAATTCAGCAAAATATCAATCTGCTGCAAGTATTTTTGAAAATTCAAATCCAACCTGGAATCAGCTTGCAACTGCATTTGAAGCATTAGATGAGTTCATGAGAGAAAAAAACAGCGGATATCAGGGATTTGAAAACTGGTATGTGAATGAAAGGCCAAAAGCTTCAGGTGATAATTGGGCTGATGATGAATTTAAAAAAGTTATTGGTATGTTTCAATACCCTAACGGCTCGAGATTAATAGGTGAGGCCAAAAAACAACATACTGATTCGACATCCTCTGACTATGCAGAAGATATTTATAATGACCTCATAAATGGCAAACTGGTTATAATAGATCAATCAAGTGGAGATCAATTAACTAATAAATCATCTGCAGACCGGCTGATGTGGCATATTTTTCAGGAGAATCAAAGGGTCTTTAGAGAAGGCACAATGCCCCCAGACATCATTATTTACCTTGAAGAAGCTCACAATATATTGCCGGCAGGTAATGATCTGGATTTGCAGGATATATGGGTGAGAACTGCTAAGGAAGGTTCTAAATATAGATTAGGATTAGTCTATGCCACACAGGAAGTCAGCAGTATCCAGAAGAATATTTTAAAGAATACAGCAAACTGGTTTATAGCACATTTAAACAATACAGATGAAACCAGGGAACTTGTGAAATACTACGATTTTGCAGATTTTGAATCATCCATACGCAAGGCCCAGGATAAAGGATTTTTAAGAGTAAAAACATTAAGCAATCTATTTGTCATACCTGTTCAGGTCAAAAAATTTGATATGTCTGAAGAAGGTCAGTAATGCCGTTTGAAAATGAATTTGCAAAATACGAACCTTTAAAGCGAATCGTAAACAGTGAAGTTGTAAAAACCTTATTGTCAGGAATGATAATTCGAAAGGAAGATGATACTGATGATAAAATAAATACTCTGTCTAAATCCGAGTTAAAACCTGGTGAGTGGGTACCTGACTGGGTGATTTCTATAGATGGCAGTTATCAGGCAACACCGGTGAAGAACGGCTTTCCAACGGCTGAAATCGGATATATAACAGTTGCATCTGTGATTACTAATTTAAAGAAAATTGCAGAAGCAGCCAATGATGATTTTATAGATCCAAAAAAAATGAGAGAGGCTGAAGAAACCGGTTCACTTGATACAGTTGTTCCTGGAACTAATGNNTAGTTCTACAGCAAGAGAATCTTTCAGGAAAGTATTATATAACGAATTCAGCAGATTCAGGATTTTCGATGATGGAGAATCTTTATTAAATACGTATGAAATTCTATTAAAATATAAAATTGCAGATAAGCATGCTCCTAAGCCACCTAAATGCCCGGTTGATATAGATACATGCGAGGAAGATTATAAATACGACTATGGCATATATAAATGTAATTGCGGTAAATATGATTTATATTCTACAGATGCTTTAAGATTGCATGAGTTAATGAATCCTGCAGGAACTAATGGTGAATTATATGGCCAGGTAATGCAAACAATTGAAAAATTAGCTCTGATAAATATATTACGCTATTTCGAAAACAGGAATATGTTATCGTTGATAAAACGAATTGTATTTATTATGGATGGACCTCTTGCGGTTTTCAGTACTGCTTCATGGTTAGCAAAACCGATCACTGAAGAACTAAACAGGATTAATGAAAAAGCCAAAAAACTGCGGGTAGATGATGTTGATCTGATGATTATTGGAATAGAAAAAACAGGTGCATTTGTTAATCATTTTGATGAGATTGATATTGATAAAGATGGTGCTCCGGCAAAGTTTAAACCTCAATCTCTTTTTTTGCTGGATGATGATTATATTAAAAACAATATTGTTTTTTCTGCAAGTAAAGAAAAAACCTACGGTCAGGATACATATTATGGCAGAAAATTTTTTTATAAGAATTTAAGCGGATACAAAATAGTCGGTACTGTGGCATTTTTTAATGATTATCAGAAAAATATTAAGAAAGCGGAAGTTAACCAGTTTCCAAGAATAACTGATGTAATGACAGTTCTGGATCAACTTTCATCTTCAATGTATAAGAATTCGATATCTCCGCTTATTAATGCTCATGCCGAGGCATCTATACCTCTTAACCTCGGGAAGAAGATTTTAGAAACTCTTGCTAAAGAATTATTGTGTAAATAACTATGAATTTGATTGAAAAAGATATCATAAGAAACAGAAATTTTGCTGAAGGGAGATGGTCGGCTGTCGGTCCTTATTATGCGATGTTCCCGAATGAGTTTGCTTATGATGTTATATCTCAATACT
>DINC01000342.1:4129-4328 GCA_002425885.1 Spirochaetia bacterium UBA5550
TTGGAGATAAGATTTTAGATCCTTTTGCAGGCAGAGGTACAACTTTATATATCGGTGGTTTTTTAGAACGTCATTGTGACGGTATTGAGATTAATCCTGTAGGCTGGTTATACAGTTCTGTTAAGCTGAATCCAGCCAGAAGAAAAAAAAGTGTTTTAAATAGATTATATGAAATATATGAATTCTCAGGTAAATATAA
>DINC01000339.1 GCA_002425885.1 Spirochaetia bacterium UBA5550
CCTTATATTGCTCCTCCCAATCAAAAACATTAACCTTCCGCATCTCCACCTGCCCGAACATCGTCAGGTTTTTATCAGCATAATAATCACTCCCGATAAGCGAGTTACCACACTTGATATTCTTTGAAAGGTCAGGCAGCAGATGCATCTGCTCTGTCTTGAATAACTGCTCCCTGTACTCAAGGTTCTCATCCTCCAAAACTTTAAGAAGCAGTGAAAGCTTTGTAACCTCCACAGCCTGCGGGTCAATATCCACACCAAAAATATTATTAACAAGAATCTCAGACTTTGTTTTTGTGGAGAGCTTGTACTTCTCCTCCCCTGCCTGGTATATAATACCGGCCGATAAAGCCTTATCCCGCCGTGTTTTATTTTTAACGTAATATTCAAGATGATACCTGATAAGATAATCATAAGCACCAATAAGAAACGACCCCGAACCGCAGGCAGGATCAAGAATCTTCAGCGATGCAACCTCCTCCGGAGTAAGCGGCTTCATAGTCTTATCTGCCTTCTCTGCCTTGCCCCCTCCGGGGGTGCGGGGGCTGTTCAGTTTCACCCCAACAGTATTCTCAACTATATAATCCACAATATAATCCGGAGTATAATAAACACCCCCTGCTTTCCGAACCTCCGGCTTCTCCTCAATTTCAATGGAGTGGCCGAACTTTGTTTTGCGCGTAAACTTAATGGTCTTGCCGAGGAACTGCTCATAAGCATGGCCAAGAATCTCAATAGGTAAAACAGAAAACTCATAAGGGCACCTGGGCGGATACATCTCATCAATTATTTCATTCAGCACCTTATCATCAACATTAAGCGCCATCATCCAGGGCTCTGATGAAAAGAGGCTTGAGTTATACTTAACATCAGCAACTGCAAAGATATTGTTAAGCTCTGTATAACAATGGGTTGCACCCCCTTGTTTATGCGCTGCTTCATGGAGCAGGTCAGGCTTCTCAATAAGCCTGTCCTCAGCAATTCTAAGAAATATCAGCCTGTCAATGAGCTTCTGCACAACTATGTTGAGGTTGTACTCGTCAATATCTTCATTCTTCAGCGCGATACTCTCTGCAAGCTTCTCTCGCCATTTATTGAGTAATTCAAGAAATCCCTTATCAACTGAAGTTGTACCCTTTTTGTTTGTCTCAACATAGCGGTTAAAGCTGCCGTTAAGAACAGCCTGCTTGCCGAAGGTGTTCAGCAGAAAATCAAAATTGGTTTCGTAACCTTCAATCTTACACGGGAGAAAGAGTTCATTGTATGTGCAGTAGAAAACACGGGCAACAGCAGCGCCATCTTTTTTGTCAGGCTTTATCCTTGTGTCGTAAACAGCAATCTCTTCAAAGTCTGTTACAATGGAAAGGGCAAGCCCCCTGGTGTAGGCATACCTGCGGAGCTGCAGAGCCGGGAGATAATCATTCTTCACATCAACAGCAGGCTTCTTTGCCTCAACATAAAAAACAATATGCGGCCCTATGCGGAAGGAGTAATCAGGTGCCCGTTTGCTCCCCTCTATTACAATTTTATCTTCACGCACAACCTCGCGGAACTGTTCAATAATCTTCTGCTCATTGTACATATCCCACCCCAATGCTGAGAATAGCACATCTATAAAATCAGCGCGGGTGTTATACTCGTCGTAGTTTTTGCTTTTGTAATCTTTTATGTTTTTGCGGAATAGTTCAATCTTCTCTTTAAGCTGCTCAATGGTTGCTGTCATAACCGGCCTGTCTGACTTTTATATTCAAAATACATCAATATACTACTATTGGAGCGGTTAATGTCAACAGGAAAAAGCACGACAGGCATTCATCTATTCCATTTCCCCGGCATTTCGCTTCATGAGCAGTACATTCGCCTCTCTAAGCTGTACATACGCTTCTCTGAGCTGTACATACGCTTCTCTGAGCTGTACATACGCTTCTCCGAGCAGTACATTCGCTTCTCTGAGCTGTACATACGACTCTCCGAGCTGTACATACGACTCTCGAAGCAGTACATACGACTCTCGAAGCAGTACATTCGCCTCTCGGAGCTGTACATACGACTCTCCGAGCTGTACATACGACTCTCCGAGCTGTACATACGCTTCACGGGCAGTGAAATCGCATCATGAGCAGCATATTAGCATCATGATGCAACATATACGCATCAGATCGCAGTATATACGCTTCATGGTGCAGTGTATACGCTTCAGATCGCAACATATACGCTTCACGGGCAGTGTTTACGCATCAGGTCGTGCATATTCGCATGACAAAGCGATGCTGCGCAGCACCGGATTAAAAAAAAATCAGACAATATCCGGTTTATATGCAGAAATCCCGCAAACAGCTCACCTCTTCCCGAAAATCGAACCCAGCACACCGCGCACAATTGTTCTCCCTGCCTGGCTTGCAGCAGCGCGCGCAGCGCTTTTAAGAACAGCTTCTGCAATGCTGTCTTTCTGCCGCCCTTTAGGTTTTGCCTTTTCGGCAGCTTTCTCTTCTGCGGCAGATTCAGCCTCTGCCTCAATCTTATTTCTTCGTTCAATAAGGAGTTCGTATGCTGACTCGCTGTCCACCTCTTTCTCGTAATGCCCGTAAATGGTGGAGCCTTTGATAACCGAACCTCGCTCATCAGCAGTGATGGGGCCGATCTTACCGGGGGGCGGGAGTATATACGCGCGCTCAGTGATACCGGGCGCACCCTTCTCATCAAGGAATGAGACAAGAGCCTCACCTGTCTCAAGTTCAGTGATTGCTTTTTCGATATCAAGTTCAGGGTTAAGCCGGAATGTTTTAGCCGCTGTCTGCACACCCTTCAGGTCATTGGCGCTGAAAGCGCGCAGTGCGTGCTGCACACGGTTACCCAGCTGGCCGAGAATTTTGTCCGGAATATCAACAGGGTTCTGACTGATAAAATAAACACCAACCCCCTTTGAACGTATGAGACGCACAACCTGTTCAATCTTTTCAAGGAGAGCAGCCGGCGCCTCGCTGAAGAGGAGGTGCGCTTCATCAAAGAAAAACACAAGTTTAGGCTTCTCCTGGTCTCCGGCCTCCGGGAGCTGTTCAAAAAGTTCAGACAGCAGCCATAGAAGGAATGTTGCGTAAGTTTTCGGCGACTGCATAAGTTTATCAGCAGCCAGTATATTAATTACACCCTCCCCTTTTGCGTCTGTCTGGATAAAATCATTGAGGTCAAGTGCAGGCTCACCAAAGAGTTTATCTCCCCCCTGCTCCTCAAGTGCAAGGAGCGACCTCTGTATTGCGCCCACACTTGCAGCGGATATCTTCCCGTATTCAGTGGTGAAGTCTGACGCATTGTCACCGGCGTACTGAAGCATTGAACGGAGGTCTTTCATGTCAAGGAGGAGGAGCCCCTCATCATCGGCAATTTTAAACACAAGGGAGAGCACACCGCTCTGCGTTTCATTGAGGTTAAGGAGGCGCGAGAGGAGGAGCGGCCCCATCTCTGATATGGTTGTGCGCACAGGGTGACCTGATTCTCCGAACACATCCCAGAACACAACGGGGCTCCCTGCGAAGCTGAAGTCTTTGAGCCCAAGCTTTTTTATCCGCTCATCCACCTTCGGATTCCCTTTGCCCGGCCGGCTTATACCTGAGAGGTCACCCTTCACATCAGCAAGAAAAACAGGAACACCGATTCTGCTGAAGCTCTGCGCCATTGTCTGAAGTGTGACAGTTTTACCTGTACCTGTTGCACCTGCAATGAGGCCATGCCTGTTGGCCATCTGCGGAAGAAGTACCAGTTCCTTTTTTGCTTTAGCTATAAGAAGCGGGTTTACTGCCATGATTTATTCTCCTTAGAATGATTAATTTCAGATTAAATACGGGGAACCCTTAATAGTTTAAGAATAGAAGAATGGATGTCAATATTAATAACCTGTAGTTATTATCACTTTTTATTAAACTGAACGCACAGTTATAATGCCCGGAAAAAATAATTCAGTAAAAAATTTGGCACCTTTTTACTTTCTGCTGCGTTATAAATAATTGTGCAGAATTCACCGGAAGAAAATTTAAAATATGCATCCATTAATAATTGATTTAAAATGCTTAGTCAGTTAAATTACTTTTAATAAAGCAGGGTTACAGCAGCAGACATTGTTATATCCGGATTTTATCTCTTTCAGGAATTATTAATATGAAAAAAATTTNNCTTTTACAATAACAATTGCAGGTGTGGTGTTTTTTTCAATGTTATCCTCCGGTATCTGGCAGGAAAAACCTGAAGAGGTACCTGCAAAAACAGAGATTATTATATCAATGGAGGACACTGTAACAGACTTCGGTACAAAAAACGGCCTGTCCAATCCATCGCTTAAAGATATTTTCCGTATTTCATCAAAGGATGATCTTAGCCGTACTCTTTCTTCCTTTAATATACCACCGGAAGAGATAAAATACAGAACAGAAAAAGTAATGGTTCTTAACGCAGAGAATGAATCAAAAAACTGGTTTAAAATACCGCTGAAGTTCATGCTCTGGTTTGCAGCACTGGCAGCTGCATTTATATTATTAATAAGAAAAAAAATTAACCGGAAGGTCAGACTTATATTATATATCTCATCTGTTACAGTTTTCGGAATTATTTTAGGCTCAGACCCCAGCCCAATGGGTACGGTCAAGGATGCCATTGTCCTTTACGGAATAAACAGGGTAGTATTCCCCCCGCGCATGATTGCATTTATTGTTTTCATGATACTTGTAATCTTTGCCAATAAATTTATATGCTCATGGGGTTGCCAGTTCGGAACGCTTCAGGACTTTATCTTCAGGCTGAACAGAAACAACAGGGACACAGGCGCATTAACGCGTCAGTTTAAAGTACCTTTCATTATTTCAAACACAGTAAGGATTTTATTCCTTGTTCTCTTCACTGCCGCAGCTTTTATATGGAGTATTGACCTGTTCCACAATATCGACCCGTTTAAAATATTTAAACCATCAGTGCTTAACACAATGGGAATCGCTTTCATAGCACTGCTTCTCATTCTTTCACTGTTTATATACAGGCCCTGGTGTCACTTCTTCTGCCCCTTCGGCCTTGCCGGATGGCTCGGGGAAAAGATAAGTATCTTTAAAATAAAAGTAAATTATGACACATGCATTGCATGCAGCGCATGTTCAAAAGCATGCCCCTCTACAGTTATGGAGGCAATTCTCAAAAGGGATAAAATTATTCCTGACTGCTATTCGTGCGGCACATGCATTAATGCCTGCCCCACAGATTCAATAAGCTTTGCTGCGTGGAAAAGGCCTATGCCCCCTGCGGGAAAGTTTGATAAAAATAAAAAAGTATGATACCCCGTACTGATATAGAAAGAGCATACGATCTCTATTCAAAAGAGATCTTTACATATATTCTCAGGTCGGTTCACAACCGGGATGAAGCAGAGGATATTCTTCAGGATGTATTCATCAAGCTGATAAATTATTCGGTTAAAAGCAGTGTACACTCAGGCAATATACGCGCATTTCTCTATTCAATAGCACGGAGCGTCTGTATAGACAGTGCGCGCAAAAGATCACGGGACAGGATTGAAACCACTGATATAACAGTGCTCCCTGACAGAAACATNNGAAGTAATTGATATAATAAATTCAATAATAGATACACTTGCTGAGCCTGAAAAGAGCATAATCCTTTTCAGAAAAAACGGCCTCACCTATTCCGAAATTGCCCCAATTATAAAAATATCCGAGAGAACTCTTAAAAGAAAGGTAAAAAACGTAATAGAATATATCAGAAAAAAACTGAGAGAGAAGGGTTTTTTTATTCCTTATGACACGGATAAGTAAAATGAATCGTTTAATTAATGAGAGGGGTAAATCGTGAGTAATCATCTTACAGGGAAAGAGATCGATTATTATGTTTCAGGACTTGCATCAGCAGAAGATGCGGCAAGAGCCAGGAGGCATCTCGACTCATGCCCTCAATGCAGAAAACTTGCTGAAACTCTATCATCAGTAATCACAGAGGGCCCCTCAGATTCCATACCGCGTATTCATGTCCGTGAAGCAGTGATGTCTCACTGGCACAAGGTTAATTATCAGATTGCGGAAAAAGAGTCCGGGGAAAAACCTGTTATAAACAGGTTTACCGCAGGGCTTGCACTTGCAGCTTCATTTATACTGATTATATCCGCCTATCTGTTTTTAGGCAGAATGAAAGCTGATGATGGATACCTCCTTACACTGCACTCTGTTTCAGGGGAAGTATATCTGAACGGGTCTGCTGCTGCGGATGATTCAGTTATCACAACAGGTTCACTTGTTCAAACAGGAAAAACCGGGGATGCAGTTGTTTCAGCATCAGGATATATGCTTTATATCGGGAACTCCTCCTCCCTCGCTGTGTCCCGTAACAGCAACAGAAGAGGGATACGTTTTTTACTTGATGAAGGAGCTGTTATATCAAAATCATCAGGTGATATAGCATACAGTTTCAGCTGCGGAAAATATGATGTTTCCCCTGTTGGAACAGATTTTATGATTAAATGTTCAATCAAGAAGGCCGAAGTTGCTGTGTCGCAGGGTATAGTAAAAGTCGAGGCTCCTGATATGAGTGTTGAAATATCTGAAGGGAGGATATGGTCTTCTGAAAAACCTGGTGAACTTGCGGCAATAGATCCCGCAACAGCCTTAATAATTAATACAGGGAGATTCAGCAACAGACTAACCAATAAAGATATGGAGAAGAGGGATATCAATAAAACTGAGATTACAGGGGAAAAAGAAAACAGTGAATCAAACATCAATGGTTCTGAAGAGAAAAGAGACAGAGAGGAGATCAGGGAGAAAGCTGAAATAAAACAGNNAACAGATGAACCGGGAACTACGGCAGGAACGGAAGGATATCAATGATTTCAGGAGAGAACAGAGAGCAGAAAGAAAAGGGAGAAAGAGTGAATAAATCTTTCCCCGGCGTTTCTTTAAAAGTATAATGAAAAAGCAATATTTCCGGTGTGTGAAATTTCCGTTTCAGTTGTTTCGGTCGTTGCCGTTGTTAAAGTCCCTCTCCTACCGGTTGAAGTTGATGAGGAACTTGAAGAGATAAATTCCGCAGTGAGCATATAAGCAGCGGAGAGTTTAAGGTGCTCAAAAAGTTTAAGAGTAATCCCTGCATCAAAGGCTGCTGATTTTATATTGTCAGAATCTTTCCCCCCTGTTATTCCACCTAAAAAATAAAGTTTCTCCATTGGAGAAAGAACAATCCCCAGACGCCCGCTGTTTTTTGTATATATATAACCGTAAGTTTTATAATCAGTCTTTTCATACAGATAGCCCGCATCCCAGGAAAAACTCTCCGTAACATCGAAGCTCACCTCCCCTCCTGCTGTAAAATAGGAATTTTTAATCTTACCGTTAAACTCATACTCCGTATTTTTAAATGATGAATCTGCTGATATATCGATGCTTTCAAAGTCGAGAATAATCCCGCCGGAATACTTATGCGCAGTATAGGATGAGCTCCCGGAGATGTATGAATACCCCCCTGAAATACTCAATATATCACCTGCATAAATCGTCAGATCCGCACCGGGCTGATTCAGATCAATCTCCTTTTCGTTATAAAGAGCATCGGTCACAGTGTATGACATCCACCTGTAATATGATGCAGATATGTCAAAGTATTCCCCGGACCATCCGATCCTCGCGAAGGGTTTGTAATAATGCTGGGAGACATCTTCATCCTCTGAGAAAATCACCCTGATTCCTGCTGAGCCGGATATTCCATATTTTGCAGACGCGGGGAGAGCCGGAAAAAACAACAGTACCACTATCAGAAACCGTGTGAATTTCATATAGATATAAACCTCCAGTTATCATAAAATGATCCGGCTTCCGGACAGTTAATCCCTCCCGTGCATAATATACCGGAGGGATTAAAGTACAGGATTCCGGAGTCAAAGTATACTAATTTGTGCCGCTCCCTTTCCCCCCTTTATTCATATCCTGTAACATCTTTCTGTTTTCGCGCATCTCTTTTTTCTGCTCTTTTGTCTCCTTTTTCAAAGCTCTCTTTTCACGGATCTTTTCACGTTTTTCAGCTTTGATCTTTTTATCATCACCGCTGTTTTTAACGGCACTCTTCTCTTTCACACCTTTATCATCTATTTTCTTTTCACCATCCTTTACACGGACACGGTCCCTGCTCCTGGCCTGCTCTTTAGTCTCTGTTTTATCACCATCTTTAATTCTGGCCTGTTCTTTCAGCTTTGTCTGTTCTTTAAGCTTATCCTCTTCTCTTACCCTGTTCTGCTCTTTAAGTTTAATCTGTTCCTTAGTCTCTGTCCTGAGTTTCACCTCTTCAGAAAGCTTAACCTTGTCCCTTGTTTTCACCGGATCATCCTCTGCATAAAGGACTGAACCAAGGGCAAAAATAATTAATGTCATGATGCTTAATATCTTTTTCATAAAGTCACCTCTCTTTATATTATCTTCACTAAATGAAACGAATAACGGCAGGGGGGAGTGTCAGCTCTCTCTGAAAATTATAATAATTTTAAAAATTTTTATGCAGAATTTATGTATGAGGCTCCGCGGTTGGAGCCCCCTTCAGCAGGATTTAATTCAGGGTTCTATTTAAAACTGATAATCACAAGCCACAGTATCCCCAGTACAACTGACAGTACAAGAGTAAGCCTCATCCTGTCTGTCTTTCTTTTAAGCCGGGTCAGGTTGAAAAATATTCCAATACCGCCAAGGAGAACCTGGAACACAAGGAACCCGTACATTATTCTATCGACCCAGACCGTGTTCCATGTCAGTGCCGGCCTGCTTGCTGCCATCCCTGAATGTGTAGGATTGGCGATTGCAAACAGGATAAACACCACTGCAAAGATAATCCATATAAAAACTGAAATTGTGCTGATAGCATTTACAATCTTATCAGGCCCTATTCTTCTTTCTTTCACTGCTTCCTCTTTAAGTTCTGTATATATAAGTAGATTTTATACAATAAAATCTTATCTATTTTAAAACCATCATTTATTAACACCCTAAAAAGCAACTTAAAATTCCGGTGATGTTAAAATACTTGATTTAACAGAAAATAATTGTTTATATGAAACAAACTTCCGGCCCGGTTATACTTATTAAGCTGCTCAGGCTTTTAATATTGATAACGTTAATCACTGAAACATAAAATCTATACGAGGCAGTCCCTTATATGAAAAAACTTTTTATGATTATTAATCTGCTCGCAGCGATTCTTCTCATGTCATCACAGATGACTTACGCAAAGAGTAACATCACTCACCAGGGGAGTGAGACAGTAAGCACAGCAGAGAAGGATACTCACGACTCCGGACATCATGCTCCCCATATAGATGCCAGGAATCTCAGTCTTTTATGGGTTATACCTTTTCTCGGGATACTGCTCTCCATCGCACTCTTTCCGCTCCTTGCTCCGCATTTCTGGCATCATCACTACGGGAAGATATCGCTCTTCTGGTGGATTATTTTTATGATTGTGTTCACATCAGGATTCGGCATAAGCACTAGCGCTTTCTATTTTTTTGAAGTTTATCTGCTGGAGTTTATACCTTTCATCACACTGCTGCTTGCCCTCTTCACAGTGGCAGGGGGTATACAGATCAAGGGTGACCTTGCGGGAACGCCTAAGGTCAACACAGTGATGCTGCTTATCGGCGGATCACTTGCCAGCTTAATGGGCACTACAGGAGCAGCCATGGTGCTTATCAGGCCTATCCTCAAAGCCAACGAATGGAGAAAGGACAGGGTACACATTGTAGTCTTTGTTATTTTTATCGTGGCAAATGTCGGCGGAGGGCTCACACCAATCGGCGACCCTCCGCTATTTCTCGGTTTTCTCAAAGGGATAGACTTCTTCTGGACTGTAAAATATATGCTGGGGCCAGTGGCCTTTGTAACTGCTGTATTGCTTGTAATTTTCTTTATCATTGACACTTACCATTACAGCCGGGAGAAGAACAGGCCTGAACAACGTGAGGGGGGAGAGAAACTCAGCATTGCCGGGATACCGAACATCCTTTTGATTCCATGCGTCATAGGCGCTGTGCTTGTATCAAGTATGGACATGGGTACAGCATTTACCCTTCATTATGTGAAAGTGCCCCTTGCTTCTGTTCTACAGGTAACGCTTCTGCTGTTAATAACGCTGGTGTCTCTGAAGATTACTGCAAAATCTATACGAAGGGGGAACGGATTCAGCTGGGAGCCTATCAACGAGGTGGCGAAACTCTTTGCAACGATATTCATGACAATGGTTATCCCCATAGAGATGCTTAAATCAGGTACAGAGGGCCCAATGGGAATGGTTATTAAAAGCGTTGCGGACAGCAGCGGTAATTTCATCAACGCGAATTTTTTCTGGGCAACCGGAATACTCTCCAGCTTCCTTGATAACGCTCCGACATACATTGTATTTTTTAACACAGCAGGAGGGAACCCGGCAGACCTCATGGGTGTACACGCGGGTACGCTGCTTGCCATAAGTGCCGGTGCCGTACTTATGGGTGCCAATACCTATATCGGCAACGCGCCGAACTTCATGACAAAGGCAATTGCCGAGGAGAACGGAGTCCCCATGCCCAGTTTCTTCGGGTATATGATAAAGTATTCTATACCGGTTTTAATACCTGTATTTATTGCTGTGACACTGATATTTTTTTGATAAAAACTATCAGTGTCTCTCAGTGTATATAACGTGGTGTTTCTGCGGATTCCCTGAGTTGTGCTGCAAGGGCTTCAATGAGGTTCTTTTCGGAGATATAGCCCCCGGAAAGAAAAATCATGCCAAGCAGCCCCCCTTCAATCTGTTGCAATTGAAGGGCATTATCAAGAATCTGCTTTGTTATAATACCTTTCTGAATAAGCACTTCGCCGAGTAATTGTACCGACATTTTTCTGCTCCGTTTTGTTATATCTTTTCAGTATTAATTCCTAATAGAATTATAAGATCTTGTCATT
>DINC01000340.1 GCA_002425885.1 Spirochaetia bacterium UBA5550
AACAGGTCTAATAATATTATAATAAACCGGATAATGATGATTAGAAAAAAATTATACATTCTTATAGCAGCAATAATATCCTCTCTGATTATAACGTATATAGCTGCAATGGGGATTTCTCACCGCTATGAAAAGACGATTACAGAAAAGACAATCAGCGCCATTTATGACACTGTTGGAGTGAGCAGCACACGAAGAATTGACTTCATGCTTGATATTCTTTCCGAGGATTTAAAGAACAAAAGCGAAAAAGAACAGATCGTTGAGATTAAACGGATCTTTACTCCTTATAAATTATTCAAATTCGATAAATTCACTCAGATAATAACCAATAATGACGGAACACCACTCCACATCAGTTCAACAGACAACCCTGACATGAGTATGGATATGCAAAACAGACCATATAGAGAATTCATATCGCGCTTTCAGAAAATAAAAAAACAGGGGGGTGGATACGAATTCTACAGCCATGATGATGATAATTCCCCGGATAGAATGATCTATGTTTCACATATACCGGAGACCAGACTCTGGCACTGTGTTGACATCAATCTAAAAGATTCAATCAAGGCGATTGAAAGTGTTTTTTCACCCCTGGCAGACATGAACACAGCACATCAACGGGTAATGCATATTATCACTGCTCTTGTTTTTATTTTCATATTGCTTGTGTCAATTCACATAGGAAAGCAAATCACACAACTGGAAAAAGATCGCAATCAGCAGAGTAACAGTCTAAAGAAAGCCAACACCCTGCTTGAAATTGAAGTCAATATAAGAAAGCAGATAGAAGAGGATCTGAAGGAAGCGAACAGGGAACTGAAACTTATCTCCTCAAGGGACGGGCTTACAGGCATTGCGAACAGAAGATATTACGATGAATACCTCGCCACAGAATGGGAACGGATGGCAAGGGACAGAAAACCGCTTTCTCTGCTTATGTGTGATATAGATCACTTCAAGAAATACAATGATGCATATGGACATCTTGAGGGGGATGCCTGCCTTAAAAGCGTTGCAGAAATTATCAACAAATGCTGCAAACGGCCTGCTGACCTTGCGGCACGTTACGGCGGTGAGGAGTTTGCAGTTATTCTCCCCGATACTGACATTGATGGGGCGAAACTTGTTGCTGAATTGATCCGTGAGGCCATCAATAATCTGAACATCGGGCATTACGACTCCCCGGAAGGTCACGTGACCCTCAGCATCGGCGCTTCAACATTAATTCCGGTGCATGGCGGTGAATCCAGGGCTCTGGTGCAGAGAGCTGACGCAGCACTCTACAGGGCAAAGGCTGCGGGGAGGAACAGAGTTGAGCTCGCTTAGCCTGTCATTTCAATTTAGAGAGGAGTGAGGCTGCCAGTTCACCAAGAATCTTAACTGCTCCCTCATCCTCATCTCTCCAGCATGCGGAGTTCAGTCTTATGCAGTTTGCAAATCCCCCAGACATCGAGCATATTGATCCGGGAGCGATAGATATACCTTTCTGCAACGCAAGATGATAAAGTTCCACTGAATCTATCCCCTGGGGCATCTCCACCCAGAGCACGAATCCCCCTGCGGGTTCAGAGACCCTTGTGCCGCGGGGAAAATTTCTTCTGACAGAAGAGACCAGGGCCTTCATCTTCTGATAATAAGCTTTTCTCTGTGTCCGCAGAATATGCTCATATCCCCCTGTGGCAAGGAGCCTTGAAACAGCGAGCTGCGGAAGCACCGATGTCCCCACATTCATGGAGAGCTTTATGTTGCGCATCTCCTTCATCCATCTTCCTGGCGACACCCACCCGATTCTGAAACTGGGGCCTATAATCTTGGAGAAGGATGAACAGAGTATCACATTTCCGGACCTGTCGAATGAGCGGACAGTGCGGGGGCGTTTGTCGGTGTAGTACATGTCGCCCCAGGTGTCATCCTCAATGAGGGGGATATTCCTCTCTGCGACAAGTTCAGCCAGTTCTTTTTTATTTTCATCAGGCATATAGTGCCCCAGCGGATTATTGAAATTTGTTATAAAGAGACATGCCTTCACAGGGTGATGTTCCAGCGCAAGCCGGAGCGCCTCGATACTTACACCATTTTTTCGATGAGTCGGTATCTCTATCAGCCTGAGGCCAAGTGTATGAAATGTTTTAAAGAGATAAAAATAAACCGGCGATTC
Organism: Spirochaetia bacterium UBA5550; assembly: GCA_002425885.1. Classification (GTDB taxonomy): domain Bacteria; phylum Spirochaetota; class UBA4802; order UBA4802; family UBA5550; genus UBA5550. Next base: position 2,165 of record DINC01000340.1, read on the forward strand.
AACAGCCACAAGATCGCCGGGATTGCACACTGCGGATAGAGCAATATAAACCCCCTCCATGCACCCGTTGGTTACGATTATATCATCAGGCTGAATGGCGCAACCTGCTATATGGCTCTTCTTTGAAATCTGGACACGAAGCTCCTCAACACCTTCCGGGTTCCCGTAGAGATTAATATAGCGGAGGTCCTTTGATACAGATGAGAGGTGCATTGACATCTTTGAAAAAGGGAGAAGTTCAGGATCAGGGAGAGCTGCTCCGAACTGGATAAGAGAAGAATTTGCCGAATCCTGAATTACTCTCATTGCAAGATCCTCAAGCACTACCTCTGAAGGCCCGCCTAACTGGGAACAGATATCATTCTCATGCAGGGGCTCACTCCTCTTCATCACATAAAAGCCTGACTGCGGCCTGGCCTCGATCTCCCCCCTGTCTTCAAGGAGCCTGTAGGCCTGTATAACAGTGGACATGCTGACACTGAACCGTTCGCTTGCCTCCCTTATTGAGTATAATTTATCGCCGGAATAGAAAGCCCCGCCGCTAATTTCAAAAGAGATTTTATCAGCTATCTGCTCGTAAAGATTAAGTGAGTCATCCATAAAAACCTCAAACTGTTATGGTCAAATGTACATAACAGTTTCGATTTTTTTCAACTGTTATGGTTACAATTTTATCATTTGTGGCTTTATTTCCAAGCATAAAACGGCTATAATATAATAAAATGATGATGGGGGTGTAAATATGCTTACTGATTCATTACATACCGGGATTATCAGTACGGCTGGCAAAAGCAGGCCTTTTCAGAATCTTCTCCCTAAAGGCGAAAGAGAGATCATAAAGAAAAGGGATAAAGCCGTTAGAGTCAGGTGTATTTCAGGCCTTCTCTGGATTACTCAGGAGAGGGATATCAGGGATATCATTCTTAAACCGGGTGATGAATTTACAATCACCAATAGAGGGGTAGCGCTGATAAGCTCGCTTGATGATTCGGAATACTCATCATCATTGCATTGACAGTAAACTCTCCAACTGTTAATTAAACTTCTATAATCAGGCCGGATGGCCTTATGCAGGACGGCGAATCCTGTGTCTATTATCCATCCGGTCTGAAACTTCTTTTTACCCGCTGTATTCGTCTATAGTGTTCTGGAATTTATTCATCAGCCCCACAAGCTCCTCGGAATCGTGATGCAGATGAAGCGCACCGGCTGTATTCGACATTGAAATATTATTGATCTCTGAAATATGACGGAGAATCTCCTCTATACCGAGCCGCTGTTCCTGAGCGGCCTTTGATATGAACTCCGCCCTTTCGCTGAGGCTTGATATGCTTGCGGTTACAGATGCTCCGGCTTCGGACTGTCTGTCTCTGAATGCGACTATTCCGCTGATGCTCCGGTTGATTTCATCAACTCCTGTAATAATTGCGCGGATAAGCTCAGATGTCTGACGGATGACAGCTCCCCCTTTACGGGTTTCACTCTCGTTCGCATTGATAAGAGCGGCAATCTCCTTGATGCTCGAAGCTGTTCCATCAGCAAGTTTTGATATCTCATCAGCAACAACCGCGAAACCTCTTCCTGCGTCACCGGCGCGCGCAGCTTCAATTGCCGCGTTCAGTGAGAGAAGGTTTATCCTGTCAGAGATATCATTTATTATACCGACAATACTTTTCATCTGGCCGGAGCTCTCCCCTATCCTTGCCATATTCTGCTCCATTTCCATCAGGGATTTCTCCCCGCTCCCGGCTTTCTCTGTTATTTCAGATGTTATTCCGAGAGACCGGGTAACGCTCTCCCCCATATCCTTAATAATCTCTGCAAGGTCTGCAAGCTTAACAGACATGGAGCTGACATCGGTATCCTGCACACCTGCAGCTGTGGTGATATTCTCAATACCGCCGGAAATCTCTTCGATATTAGCAGTAATCTCCTCAATTGAGGAAGAGAGCTCAGTTGTATTGCCGGAAAAGAGGTCGCTGCGTTCAGAGAGCTTTTTCATAGAGTCCATTATACCGGCAGAGCTGTCGCCGAGAATTTTTTTAATAAAATTAAAATTCTTCATGTTGCGGTCAGCCTCCATCCGGGCAAGCTCGGTGTTACGGCTGAATATTTTTGAGATAAGTATTGATATAATCCAGAAAAGGACAAAAGAAAATATCGTATTATTCAGGAAGATTATAAGCTGCTTCATATTCACGCCAACAACAAACTCCTTCATGATAACGAATAGAATAATATCGGTAATAATAAAACCCGTTGAAATAAATGCAAGAAACGCAGGAGTGCTGAACACCACGCACATTGCGAGGCAGGGATAAACAAAAAATACATAGCTTGAAAGGGCAAACTCCGGATTCATAAAAGGCTCCCTTATGAGCCCCGCCATAACTGCAAAAGAACAGATCGAAATCATCAGCTTGGAGGATGTTCCGTAATTACCATTTCTCAAAAAAACCATTCCGGCCAGCATACCGAAAAAGATAAATGGCGTGATGAAGATAGTTTTAATGAAATCCTCCCACCCTGCAAAGAGCATGCTGAACTGAAGCAGAACTACTGCAATAAATAGAATAAGCTGAAAAACAAGCAGAAGCCTGGCACGTGTGTAAAGCAGGTAATCGGATGGGTCATACCTGTGCAAAAAATAATCGATGATTTTCATAAATGTATTCCTGGATAAAAAATGGAAGAACAAAAATTTATAACCTGCCGCTTTCCATTTTACAAGCAATTAATGATTTGTTAACCTTAATTTTACTTTACTCAGACTGCGGCATAAAATAAGTTTTACTCTCATCAGAATGAATTTTTTAATCTGAAATTCATTCTGATGACTGGATCTGACAGGTTGAACTCATACGGGTTTTAAATTATAACAAATTTTACAACAGAGAACATCGATTTATAAAAATGACAGCGGCAGTTATCTTACCGGGAGATAGAATTTGAAAAAGCATCCATATATTTTAATAATTTCAGGATCGGCTCTCTGGGGCCTAATCGGAATATTCATCAAGGGTCTCCAGGGAGAGGGGTTCACCTCCATGGAGATCGTTTTAATACGGGCGCTCTCAGCATCAATACTCCTCTTCACATACCTGGCATTTACTGACAGGAGACTTCTGTATGTAAAAATTGCTGATCTCAGATATTTTATTGCAACAGGCGTGCTCAGTATGGCTTTCTTCAACTGGTGCTACTTCACCGCTATTCAGGAGTTATCTATTTCAATCGGAGTTGTGCTTCTGTACACTGCACCTGCATTTGTGATAATACTGTCACGGATTTTTTTGAAAGAGAGGATAACAGGGCGTAAGATAGCAGCACTGGTTCTTACAATTGCAGGATGTTCATTTATCGCAGGGATAGTTCCGGGCGCTGACATTTCAATATCAATCAGGGGATTAATAATCGGACTCGGTTCAGGCCTGGGTTACGCTTTATACCCTCTGTTTGCAAAATCCGCAGGGGAGAAATATTCATCCGTAACAATTACAGCCTATACTTTTTTATTTACTGCAATAGTTATGCTCCCCTTCAGCGGACTTCAGAACAGCATGGGGCTTCTCTCATCACCGGGGGCAATAATTTACAGTGCGGGCCTGGGCCTGTTCCCCACAGTTCTGGCATACATACTTTTCACAAAGGGACTTGCGCAGGTTGAAGCGGGTAATGCTGCAATAGTACCAACAATTGAGCCGGTTGTTGCCATACTTGCGGGTATTGTTTTATTCGGCGAGAGGATGACACTGCTCCAGGGATGCGGTGCAATTCTTATTATAGCATCTTTATTTATAACGTCTTTATTACCGGGAAAGAAAAGATACAGGGGATAGAGTAGATTACCGGGTATTAATCAGCATCCCTCGCAAAGGGTTATCGATATTCTTCCGAGTCTTCTGCTGTAATTAATT
>DINC01000341.1:0-2581 GCA_002425885.1 Spirochaetia bacterium UBA5550
ATAAGTAATTACTATAAAAAATTTACCATTATAAATAAAAAAAATAACTACTGATTCTAAAGAAAACAAAAGAATACTGTAGAAATCTTTTCATTAAGTTAAGTTTTATATTTAATTTACCAAAGACACAAAGATAAATTGTGCTAATTTATTTCAGGCAAAATACAAAATTATTAATTCAGATTTACTTTACTCCACATCCGGCATGACAGCCGCCCTCTTAGAAAGGGGGGGATTAATGAAAAAACCCCCTTTACAAGGGGGCAGCCTGCTCACAGGCGGGGGATCGTTCAGTTCTGGCTGAAAATAATTGTATTGTTAAGCTATTCTATCATCTAAACATTAACTTCCACCATAGCTTTTTCTTTCATCTGTTAAAATCCGTGTTTATCTGTGTTAAAAACATATACCTTTCTCTATACATCAGAGGTAAAATTCAGCTTTTCTTTATTACATCAATATCCCTTTCCACTTTTGCAAGTCTGGCTGTAAGTTTTTCGAGGGACTGTTCCAGCCTGTCCCTCTCAGCTTCAAGGAATGATAAACGGCTGTCAAACTGCTCCTTCCGGCTCATCTCTGCTTTAACCATGTCCGGCGTGTAATAATTCTCCATGAAAGCCATTTCAACACCTGCACGGGCATCTTCATCCTTTATCTTTGCAACAGTCTTCATGTTCTCATAACCTATCTCAGGTTTGATATCCATGGTAAAAGTCTTCATAATGGTTTTTGCTTCACTCCTGTGAAGACGCAGCACCCTGTCAACGTAATCCTCAAAGCTGGCGTGGTGTCTTCTGCAAAGCTCCTGCGCTTCAAGAAGAATCCCGCCGAACTCTTTCATAAGCTCGCCATTGCGCGAAAGGTAATCTCTTTTAAGCCTTTCTGTCAGTTCCTGAAATTCCGGTATTGTTTCAAAAACATTTATATATATCCCTTTCTCTTCAGCAGTAAAGAGAAGTTTATGAAAAATACTCCAGAAATCTGTTGTATGAGCCCTTGTGGATACAGGGGCATTTGTTCTGCAAAACTGAATATGGTGAGCGTATTCATGTATGGCTGTGTATATAAGCTGGTTCGGCTCTATAAAATTCCTGTCATGTATAAGAATCTCTTTTTTTTCCGGGTAGTAAAGTCCGTCATACTTCTTATTCATTCTGCCGGAGAATAAAACTGCAAAATCCTCCGCAGGTTCTTCTATTTCGATAAGCTTAGTTTTTACGTGGTCCTCGTTCATCTTTTATCCTGTTCAGGTATTCAACCATCTCATCAGGAGAGAGCACAAGATCCGCTCCCCCTCTGTCTATGGCTTCTTTATTCATTCCAAAAACTACTGATGTTTCTTTATTCTGCGCAATTGTAAGGACTCCCCTTTTGCGGAGCTCGATCATTGAATGTACACCGTCATCACACATCCCCGTCAATATAACAGCTATTATGCGTGAAGGGTCATGCTCCACTGCGGAACCGAACAGAACATCCACCGAGGGCCTGAACCTGTTTACCGGAGGCTCTTCGTTTATACCTATCCTGAAAGGCTCACCCTCCTGCAAAAACATGTGTCTGTTGCCCGGTGCTATATATGCTTTGCCCGGCTTCACCTCTTCACCATCAACACCCTCATATACCGCGAAGGGAGTATGGTTCCTCAGACGTTCGGCCCACATGCCGGTATACCCTTCAGGCATATGCTGAGCAATTAAAACAGCATAATAATCCTTATTCAGGATTTTCAGCATCCCCTCAATTACGGGCAGCGCTCCGGTTGAAGATCCGATAAGCAATATTTTAAAATCTTTATCTGTCATTGCACTGGTATATTCATAAGTGAGGAGTGGATAGCGTTCGCCATCACAGTATTGTCCTTTTCACCCTTTACTATATCAAACGATATAAACATTATATCGTATTGCCAGAACTTCTGTATTTTCCGCACCGAAAGGTTGTCTACAATATTATACATCTTTTCTCTATTCGGGCCTTCGAACATGCTGTTATTAAGGATAAACCTGTCAAGAGCAGCCCTCCTCTCCTCGCCCTGCTTAAAATATGAAAAATTCCAGGCGATTGCGGCAAAATAGATCATTGTTTTAAACTGTAAAAAATTCTCCTTATCCAGATTGGAGATAAGGGGTGAAGCAAAATCGAGGAGCAGGCTGGAAACTCTCCTCCCCTGGTAGTCCTCAAAAACCGCTTCATCAGGGAAAGCATCCCTTGGCAGAAGTTCCATCCTGGATCTGTCTATATCTCTTCTTCTTTTTCTGAAATTACTCTTTGTCATAAAGTTATCCCTGAACTGGTATTCTGAATATAGCGTAGTAAGACAAAATCACCGGACAATCCGGCAGCTTTTGTACAATATCTTTTCAGATAATTTTCTGTAAAGCATAATAAACATTGCTGAAAAACATTAAAATGAATCTTAAATTTTAATGTTTTAGCTGAAATAATTTCTTTAATTNNAAATTTATTTACAGGACAAATATATGCTGAAAAGAACCCCTCTTCTCGCCCTTCTCTTTGCGGGAATAATGTCAATTTTAATAATTTTAATCTTTCAGGATGACACAAGGCCTTTTACACA
>DINC01000341.1:2648-3865 GCA_002425885.1 Spirochaetia bacterium UBA5550
TCTTCTCATTTTTCCCGTCAATGGGTATTGCCATGCTGTTTGACCCCTACCCCGCAATGGTAAAAAAACGTTATCTTAAAATTAACTTCTACATACAGGAGGAGAATCCTGAAGACCAGGTTGCAAAAGTTATTCAGGATGAAAAGGAGGGGAAAAATTAAAGCTGTACTCTTCGATATAGACGGAACAATCCTCAACTGCAACAGTGCGGGGAGAGCGTCTCTTATCCAGGCCACAAAAGAGGTTTTTGGAACAATCGGCAGGATGGAGAAGCTCGATTTTCAGGGGAAGACCGACCCGGTCATTCTTAACGACTCCCTTCACATGATGGGTTTTTCAGAGGATGATATCAGGGATAAAACAGATATACTTAAAGAGAAATACTTTTTTCATCTCAAAGAAAATATTCATAAATATGAAGTTATTGTTTTCCCCGGAATAATTGAGCTTCTGGAAAAGCTGTCTTCCATGGAAAATATTGCTCTGGGTCTTCTGACAGGGAACTTCACAGAGAGTGCAAAAATTAAGCTGTCAAGTCACGGCCTGAACCGCTTTTTCCGTTTCGGAGCTTATGGAGACGACGCCCCTGTGAGGAATCTTCTCCCTGAAGTCGCAAAACGCAGAATGGATAAACTTTTCAGCACGGATATAGCATTTAAAGATACATTTATTATAGGTGACACAATTCACGATGTGCGCTGCGCCCGATATGCCGGAGCCGTCTCTGTTGCGGTGGGTACTGGATGGGGTGAGCCGGAAACTCTTAAAAAAGAAAATCCGGATCACTACTTTAATGATTTTGAAAATTTCAATGATTTTATAAAACTACTGGAGGACTAAATGCAGCTTGGACATGTTGCTGTAGCATTAACAATCGCATCTTTCGCACCTGAACTCACCGGAGGCCAGGTTGAAGCTCTATCTCTTGAGGCTATACTTGTGGCCTTTTTAGCCCACGAATTCCCGAACTTTGACGGGCTCCTTATCATGGCAAAACTTGCCCCTAAAAAATTTCACTGCACATGGTCACACTCGCTCATTGTGGGATTCATTGCCGGGCTAATCACCTGGTTCATAAATCCATCCTGGGGATATATTTTCTGGGTGAGCATCTTTCTGCATTATCTTGCTGATATGCCAAGCAGTGTTGGACTCCCTATTTTCATGCCGTTTTCCTATAAGCGATATACATTCAATTTATGGGCTGACACAGGTTA
>DINC01000341.1:3892-7167 GCA_002425885.1 Spirochaetia bacterium UBA5550
ACAGGTTATTTCGGCTGGGTCAGTTTTAAGGGAACTTATGAGCAGGCCTGGACATGGATTCTCGAGGGCGGCGCATTTGTTGTGTTATTCGTCAGACTCTATCAGCTCAATTTCTGGCCGTTCAGTTAAGGTAAAAATATGAAACTTAAAAAAAAGTATGACTATATTATAATCGGCAGCGGTTTCGGCGGCTCCATGGCCGCTCATACACTGATTGCTAAAGGCTACTCTGTGCTCATGATAGAGAGAGGGAAACGCCCGGTACGGAATGACTCCTGCTGGGATGAAGTCAGGCTCCACCTGAAAAATCCGATGTACAGAGGCGATACACCCATCTATGTAGACCAGAAAAAAGGAAAAATAGAAGAGATGTGGACTGATGACACTGTCGGCGGAATGTCCACTCTTTACGGCGCTGTCTCTTTCAGGATGAGAGAGGATGACTTTAAAGGAGCTCCGGTTGACGGGAGCAGCGGACGTGACTCATCATGCGCCTGGCCCTACTCCTACAAGCAGCTTGAGCCTTATTATAAAACAGCAGAAAAGATCCTCGGGATTGCAGCGATTAAAGGCGCTGATATAACAGAGCCGCCAATCAAAGGTGATTTTCCGCAGCAGCCCAACACAAAACTCTCCCGTCCTTCAGAGAAATTATGGAAAGCTTCTGAAGAACTCGGGCTGCATCCCTTCTTTCTCCCCATGGCTATAAATTTCGACGGAAAACACGGAAAGGAAAAATGCATCCTCTGTTCAACCTGTGATCACTACCTCTGTAAAATTGAAGCAAAGAATGATCTTGCAGCAGTGGTGCTCCCTGCTCTTGAAGATAAAGGGATGCACCTCCTCTCTGAAACACGGGCACTGAAGATCAACACTGTTAAGAACAGAGCTGTATCAGTTGAACTTCTGCATCAGCCCACTGGAGAAAAAATCACCGTGAAAGGGGATAATATCATCTCTGCCGGAGGAGCCCTTGCGTCACCGCACCTTCTCCTTGCATCAGGAATCGATTCCATTACCGGAAATGATAATATCGGCCGTCACCTTATGCGTCACATAAACGGTGTAGTGGCAGGGATATTCCCTTCTGTTGCTAATCCGGAAAAAAATCTGCAGAAGCAGATCGGCATCCCTGACTTCTATTACGGCAATCCGCGCGGCAGCAGCACCCCGGAAGGCACATGGGGGATGATTCAGGATGTATCCAGTATAGGTAAAGGCGTAATCAAAGCAAACGCACCTCTTGGTCTTAAACACGCCGCTGCTTTTGTTTCTGATTATCTTATCAACCTTCTCTGCATTGCAGAAGATATGCCGCAATACGAAAACAGAGTTTACGCTGACAGCAGTAAAACTGATAAATACGGATCACCGGCTCTTATGGTGCACCACAGGTATTGCGAAAGGGATATAATGGCCAGGGCTGCTCTATACGCTGAAGCAAAAAAGATACTCCGCAAAGCAGGAGCACTCTTCTTTTATCCAATGCCGATAGAAACATTTTCTCACGCACTCGGAACATGCAGGATGGGGAAAAAACCTGAAACAGCAGTTGTTGATGCAACCTGCCGGGTATTCGGTATGGAGAATCTTTACGTTATTGACGGAAGCGTCATGCCGTCAGGTGGCTCAGTGAATCCCAGCCTCACTATTGCCGCACTTTCACTCAAAGCAGCAGACTCATTCATCTGAGTCTGCGCTTTATCCTGTTTATGAAGAATAAAACCTCTTCTGCGCGCAGAATATAGCAGAAGAGGAAATATACCGCTCCCCCTGCTGTAACAGTTATAACAAGAGAGATGATACCCTCTGCCGCACCGGCCCTCTCCCAATCTGTAAATGAAGCAATCCACAGCACCACTGCGGACATCAGAATCGCAGAAACTGAAAATTTCATAAAAGATTTCATAATCCTGGAAACATCTATCCCTCCGGTTTTCTGCTCCAACAGAATTAGAAGTATCAGCATCTGCACTATTGCAGATATTGTATTTGCAAGGGTAAGCCCCGCGTGCTTCAGAGGAGTCTGCATCAGGATATACCCCAGCACAAGGTTCACCACAAGAGCAATTGACGCGGAAATCACAGGGGTCTTTGTGTCTTTCATAGAATAAAATGCGGGAGTTGCAATCCTTAAAACTGAAACAAAAACAATACCCGCACTTGCGCAGATAAGAGAATTGTACGTCATAAGAACGTCCGGATATGAAAACTTTCCGTGCATGAATATAACAGAGATCACAGGTATACCTGCAGCAATCAGACCGGCAGTGGCAGGCACCGCGAGAAAAAGTGCTGATGATATTGAATCAGCAAAGAGTTTTTTGAACTTCCCCTTCTCGTCCATTGCGGTTAGTTTAGACATCTCTGGCAGCACAACATTCCCTATGGAGACAATAAATACACCGAGCACAAGTTCAGTGAGCCTGTTTGTGTAGAATATATACGACACACTCCCCTCAGAGATCATGGTGGCCAGCACATTGCTGACAACAGTATTAATCTGGTAAACCGCGATACCGAAGAGCGCAGGGGTAAGCATTCTGAAAATTTTTCTGATGCCGGGATGATTGAAATCAACAGATACCCTGAACCGGAACCCCTCTTTAAGCATGTATGGCACCTGCATCGCAAATTGGAGAGCTCCCCCGATCAGCACCCCCAGAGCCGCACCATAAATCGGCACTTCAAATAATTTCGTCAGAAACAGTATACCGGAAATCATCCCCACATTAAGAAGCACAGGCGCGAAAGCCGGTGCGAAAAATTTTCCGTGCGAGTTGAGATAACCCATTGCAAAAGCCACAAAACCCGCGAAAAAAAGATATGGGAACATCATCCTAGTGAGATTTACGGAAAGATTAAAAACTTCAGGGGAATCGCCTCTCCCGAAAAAAATATACATCACCTGTGGCGCGAAGAATACTCCCGCAGCGATGATAAGCAGAATAGCGATAGACTGCATAGTCATGACCTTGACTGCAAGCTGATCAGCCTCATCATCACCCTGATTGATACGCGTTTCTGTGTAAACGGGGATGAATGAGATCGTCAGGGCTCCCTCTGCAACCAGCCGTCTGAAAAGGTTGGGGATCATGAATGCAATAAAAAAAACATCAGCTGTTCTTGCTGCACCAAAATAACCGGCCATGAGAACATCTCTCACAAGGCCCAGAATCCTGCTGCATAATGTCGAAAGTGCTACAATTCCTGCGGATTTATATAAAGATGGCATTTTTTTCTCTGATTTTTTTTCTAATAATTTCCTTTAGATT
>DINC01000341.1:7186-9053 GCA_002425885.1 Spirochaetia bacterium UBA5550
TTTTATTTTCAAAATTTCACCAAATCTTATTTCACGTTTCTTTAAAAATTCTTGACATATTACAATCATTTTGCTGATACTGGCTATGATAACATCGGGAAGAGTTTTTAATTTTGTCGATGTAGTTCGGGATTATTTAATAACTGCTCATATTCCAATTATATCAGCATGGAAAAAACNNAAAGTTTTTCATATCCTGAATCAATCATTTATTATGAAAAAACTGATATACGCAGCATCAATACTTACCCTCCTCCTGACAAACAGCTGCAGCAAAGACAGCAGCTATCCGGCAATAACTCTCAACGTGTTGCAGTCTGATAAATGTGAAGTAACAACACTCTCTACTGATGAATGCGGTTACCTGATTTATGACCCTGAACAAAATAAAACCGTTAAAGCCTATAATATGCTTAACTCATTTATACCAGCTTCAGTTACCAAACTGTTTACAACGGTCATGTCGTTTGAATTGCTCCATTCTGATTATAAATTTAACACAGAACTACTTTATTCGGGCTCTATCAACAATGGAACAATTGAAGGCTCTTTATTTCTCAAAGGGGGAGGAGATCCGGAACTTTCAATACATGATCTTATCACTCTTGTTTTCGAACTCAAATCCCGCAGAATAAAAAGCGTTAAAGGAAACTTTTTTTATGACGCTGAACTCTTCCCTTCACAGGATGTTCTTAACAAATCTATGCCTGTTAACGCAAAGTACAACCCCGGATTCGGACCACTGAATCTTAACGGGAACACCATATACGCACTGAAAAATACAGACGATAAAGGGAAATTCGAATCCTGTGAACTCCTCCCCTCTCTCCCTGTGAACAGAGCATATTTATATGACGGTCCTCATGTTCTCCTATATGCCAGGTATTCCCAATCAGGAGATGTCGAAACATGGGGGCTCCCTTCTCACGGACAATGGGAAAACAGGCTACAGCTTCCGGTTAAAAACACCGCGCTATTCACAGCCTCTGTTTTCCGGAAACTCTGCTCTATTCATGGCATTGACCTTCCTCCGCCAGGAAAAGGTATAACTGCTGCCGACGCAAAAACAATCACAACACACGAAAGCAGAGAACTTACCCTTATACTGAAAAACATGCTCGTCACAAGTGACAACCTGAAATCTGAAATATCAGGCACTATGGCATACAAAAAACTTTGTGAACAGAATAAAAACAGTTCAATTACTGTTGAGGATTTTTTTAAAAAAACATTCCCTTCAGTTAAATGGGATGACTTCCGCCTGACAAACTACTCAGGACTCACAGACATAAACAGAGCAACACCGGAGCAAACAGTTGCGATGCTGATATACCTGTCCAAATCGGAACTCCACAAAAACGGCCTTTCTGAACTGCTCCCGCTTTCAGGCCTTGATGGCACAATGAGGTCAAAGCTTGATAATCAGGATACAGCCTTCAGGGTTTACGCTAAAACCGGCACTATATATTTTGCGTCCGCTCTTGCAGGAGAATTTATCGCGTCATCCGGGAAAAAATACCTTTTCTCTGTATTTATAGATAACAAGGGAAAAAGAAAACAATATACAGCAGCCGGTGCCAGCGGTATTGAAGCGGCAAAACAGGCTGAAAAATGGTCTGCTGATGCGTCAAAAGCTATTGAGCTTTTTATCCATAATCAGATAAAAATTTTATAGAACAAAATTCAGGAATACGGTAACCTGCGCTTATAATTATGCATCTTTAAGTGACCATAATTCCGCCCCTTTATACTTGACAAAAACCGTTAAAAATAGGCTTTTATAGTAAATTCTGACTCCAGTGAATCTTTGCGGGAGTTAAATAATTGAGAACAGCAAGAAGAGCGGATGAAAAAAACTTTAATTATA
>DINC01000343.1 GCA_002425885.1 Spirochaetia bacterium UBA5550
ATTTAATTCTTTATATTTATATAAATTCTCTGGTTTTAGAAAAATTGTTGATCTCCTGAAGGTGCAAATCTCAATGTACAGAGTCTTAGAGAGTATAATCAGACCGATTGATCCGGATCTACCCCTACAGGCACCTGGCAGACATACATGACAATACAGAAACAAGTCAAAACTACATTTCTTCAAAGAGGTTTAAACCGTTGAATAAAATCATATCACCGCCCCCACAGGGAGTGAGACTCCGCTCACTGGACTCACTGCGTGGTATTGCAGCAATAGGGGTTGCTTTTTTTTTCCATTACAATCATTTCAATTTCGAATACTTTACCGCGCATCCTGAAGCCCAGCCCTGGTTCAGCTCCCTGAGCTGGTTTTACCAGTGCGGATGGAATCTTGTGGATTTCTTCTTTGTACTGTCAGGTTTCATCTTTATGCATGTATATTACAAAAAAATTTCAGAAAACCGGATTAGCGAAAGAACCTTCTTTATCCTGCGGCTGAGCAGACTTTATCCGCTTCACATTGCAACACTTCTACTGGTGGCAGCAGTACAGTACTTCAGGCTGCTTTCAGGAAAAGCATATTTTGACTGTCAGTATAATGACCTGTATCACTTTCTGCTGAATGTATTTTTTCTCCAGGCAGGTTTTTTCAATGACAGCTTTTCATTCAACCATCCATCATGGTCACTCTCCTGCGAGGTAGCGGCTTACTTCATTTTTTTCTATACATTGAAAAAAGCGAAAAAGCCTGCCGTGTTATTTATTCTTTATATGTTCGCCGGAATATCGATACTACAGATGCGGCTTAGCTATCCGCTGTTTAATCCGCAGATAGCAAGGATGCTTATGGCCTTTTTTGCCGGATGCCTCCTTTTCTACCTTAACGGCTATGTCGGCAGATTAAGCAGCAAAACGAAAAGGATCATACTCACCTCCCTGGTACTCTACTCTGCCCTTGTAACAGCTCTTATAATAAAAGCAGGATACCCCGTAGTGTTCGGCCACTGGGACAGGGTCATGCCGCTGATGATATACCCGCTTTGCATACTGCTTCTGCTTAACATTGCTTTAATAGAAAAATTCTTTTCACTGCGCCCTTTCACTTTTATCGGAGATCTTTCATATTCCATATACCTGCTGCACTTTCCTGTACAGCTTCTCATGTTTACATTTCTTCCCATGGCAGGAGTTCAGCTCGATTACACCAGAGGCTCGTCACTGCTTATATACGCGACGCTGACAACATCAATTGCAGCAGCCTCTCATTACCTCTTTGAAAAACCTGTACAAAGGATGATCAGGGAAAAATATGTCACAGGCGCGTAGAGGCGTAAAATAATACGCCTCTGCAATAAAACTACATAAACCTGTATTCAGCGCCTATTGCCACAACTAAATATTCCTTATTGTATTCTTTTGTTGTGAGCGGGGATATAGCCCTGTCATTTTTGTCAGCATACTTATAAGTATCCTGGAATCCGGTAACCCCTATTCCGAGATTGATCTTCAGATCTTCAACAGGGGTCACCTGGCACCCGAAGCCCACAGAGCGGTAATCAGCATGTGCGCCGGGGATGCTGGTATCCAGAGTCCCGGATTTTTTCTGTCCGATTTGTGTCAGGTTGAAACCGATGCTTGCGAGAAAGTATCTATTGAGAGTGTACTCAAACATGAGCCCCTCTTCATAAGTATTTCCATAAGATTTATCTGAATCGATACCTGAAGCGGGATCATCAAGCCTTTCAAAATTGGCGTATTTTTCAAGATAAGCATCAGCGCCGAATTCAACGCGCAGTTTTTCGGTGAAGTTATATGAAATTCCGAACCTGATCGCCTGCGGCAGATCGAGCCTTTTCTTTTCACCGTCAGTAATCATACCCCCGCCGTTTTTACCGTTATTTACTTTTCGTTTAAATTCAAGAGGTGTTGCCATCTCATAAGTAAGGCTCAAAGTCATCCCATCAACAGGAAAGATATCCATGTTGATTTCACCGGAATAGCCAAGCGCTTCATCAGTGTAATCAAATTCAACTCTTGTCAACGGAGCAATTACTACTCCCGCATCAATATAACCTTCAACCTTTTGTTGTGAATAAACAATACGTCCAGCAGCCCCTACTGAAATCATATTATTAACCGCATAAGCTCCCCCAACCCGCCATGCAGCATAATATGATTCACCTTTCAGATATGATCTTGAAATATAATTTGCCGGATTAAGACCAGCACCACCACCTAAAGCTCCTTCGAGAGCAATATAACCAGCACTCGCCGGATTTCCAAAACCAGCCTGCTGTTTTCCTAATAAATCCAGCGAAGGCAATCCATCCTTCCACTCCCTTATTGCAGTTGCTCCGATTGTTTCAATTCCTGTGAAAGCTGACCAGTTATCCTGTTTATAAAGCACGTAAAGGTTCGGGCAGAGCCAAACAGGATTGTCGGATTTATAGGTCTTATCACCAAGCACCGGATTGTTTTCTGTTTTCACTGTTGCTTCCTGAAAAAGGAACTGGTTGCTGCCGTTAACGTAGAGGCCCTCTTTCATCTTTGTGGTGCCGGACATGTTGTAATAAACAGCGTCGGCATTGTCTGTTGCGGCGTTTCTTTCGTAAGTGCGGAAATATTCTGCGCTCTGGTTGCTGTTGTAAAAAATACCGCCGGCAAACAGAGGTGTTACAGACGCGAGTATAATCGCGGTCAGAAAAAACCTGCGTTTCATAATGAGTCTCCCTATTCTTAATGTTTGTTTACCGGCAATCTTCAGAGGATAGATCCTGCCGGTTTTATATATATGAATCTTAAAATTTTCTTTTTTTTTGTTTTTGTCAAGCAATAATACAATCTTCAATACTCTCAACTGGAGCGCAAAAATTCATTTGAAATTTCCCTGAAGATATTTATTATAAAGCAAAAAAATAGTGCCGACCTTTGAAATTGTAATGATGATTTAGTATTTTATATAGAAGAATTTCCTGTTATAAATAATAAACCGAGGTATAATAATGAAAAAATTTACAGCAATCATGATTGCCTTTCTGCTTCTCGCAGTATCCTGCAAAAAAACAGTTGAATCGGAACAGAAGGCATGGGAGGTCAATCTCCGTATAGCAAATCAGCTGGCCTACGAATACCCCAATTTTGACACAGCCATTAAGGAGCAGATAAAAACGGCTGAAGCAGTCTGGGCTGAAGCGGCTGCTCTTTCCGATGAAAAAGCTAAAAGTCAGAAAATGGCTGATGCTAATGCCCGGCTTAGAGCACCTTTTGTCAGAAGCCTTGATGAGATTAAATCACTGCGGCAGAGTATAAGAAGTAAAAGTACCGACCTTCGCGGAATGAAAATGGAATACAATGAGCTCATGGGAGCAAACCAGGCAATCTCCAACGGAGAAAGAGCAATTTTTGATGCAGAGATAAAGATTAAAGCCCCTGTAAACAGCAAAAGTGATGCTGATGCTCTTACAACACTTGTTGTATCTGACCTGAAACTTGCTGAATCCAATATTGAAAAGATAATGACAACAGTCAGAAATCGTGAAGCAGAACAGAAAAAAGTGGCGCAAAAAACTGAAGAAGTGAAAAAAGCCGCTGAAGAGAAGAAAACTGTTGAAGCCCAGCCTATTAAATGCGGTTACTGCGGTACACTTAACCCGGCAGGTTCAACAACATGCAAAAGCTGCGGAGCTGCACTGGGCAAATAATAAAGGTTAGCACCACTCAATCCGGCATCATGCATTATATCAATATCGCTGATGCCGGGAATTAACCGAAATTCATTAAAAGGAAAAACCGGTGAAATTATTAATTCAGTATATAATCACTCTGATGATTGCCATTAATGTAATACCGGCATACTCCATGGACATAACAGTCGGAGCAACCACCTGGTATTCATGGTGGGAAATGAAGCCTGGAGACAGCCCTGATAAATTCGAATATGATCCCGCTTTCCTTTACGGCCCGGCTTTATCCGTAAAAATTAATGACGACTTTGGCCTTAATACAGTTTTTCTCTACGGTGTATATGATGGTGATTACAGCGTATATTTTGATTCACTCGGGGAATGGAGAGACCTGCCGTCAGAAACAACCCGATACGATTCAGACACATCGTTAACCTACAGGCTGAACAATAATCTCAAGGTTTTCTGCGGATTAAAAGTAACGGGGTATACTTTTAAAACAGATGCCGTACCTTCCTTATATATGCCTGATATTGAAGTGAAAAATACAGCTTATGGACCGGCCCTGGGCTTAAGCGGCGTATTCCCACTTCCCGAAAATTTTTTCATAATCACCAACGGTTCATTACTTTATCTATTTGGAGAATCAGATAATTCATTCAAAGGGACTTCTAAAATAAGATGCCCAGGGTATAATGTATCAGGCTCTCTGGCTTATTACATATCACCGGCTTCAGTTACATTAAGCATCGGAGGCCGTTACCAGTACCTTAAATGGGATGCTGTTAACAATAATGGAACAGATGCTGAACACAAATTTTATGGTTTTACTGTTGCAGCCACATATACATTCACTCTTTAGGGCCTGAAGTGGCAGAAAATCATGAATATATTATACCATAAATGCCGGAAAAAACCGATGGAAAGAACTATTCCGCAATATTACTTATTGACATTTTATATTAAAAGAGCTAAAAAATATCATCTTTTATATTTTTATTCAAGAGGTATCGGATGTTAAACAAGTATCTACTCTCCGCAGTTTTCATAATAACTTCACTTGTAATCATAACCGGCAAAGCTGATGCGGCTGACATCAGTGTCGGCGCCACAACATGGTACACTACCTGGGAAACAGAACTGAACATGGACGACAAAATTGAATATGATCCGGACTTTCTTTACGGCCCTGTAATTTCAGCTGCCTTCACAAAGGATCTCAGCTTATCCCTCGTTTTTCTTTACGGTAATTTTGATATGACCTATAAGGATTCAAGCGGCAACGAAGATAAAGATGAAATAAAAAGGTACGATGGAGATTTCGCTCTTAATTACAGAATTTCCTCCTGGTTTAAATTATTCGCAGGGGTCAAGTACATCAGGTACACATGGTCAGAGGACGGAAAACATGAGGCGCTGGGACCGGGCGCGGGTATCAGTTCAACTATACCGGTTGGAGGCAATTTCTTCCTACTTGGAAATTTTTCAGGATTATATCTTAAGGGAGATGAACAATCGGGCGATGATTTTGACTACAAACTTAAAGAGTATGGTTATAACGCCAGTGTATCACTTGCCTGGTACATACCTGAAGCTTCCACTACACTAAGCGTCGGGGGGAGATATCAGTATGTAAAAATAGAGTATGACAGCTCAGCTGCTGAACCTATGAACAGTAAAAATAAATTCTACGGATTAACTCTGTCTGCCATATACAGTTTTAATATATGAAAAGTATAGAATAATAAATTATCCGACAGGAAGGGGAAAAATGAAAAAGAAAACTTTGATATTAGCATTCCTGGCACTCATCTCCATAACAGTTTTTCATGGCAGAGCCAATGCCGCTGAAATTTCAGTCGGCGCAACAACATGGTATGCCTGGTGGGAAATGGATAGTTCCGGTTCTGATGACTCTGATATTGATCCTGCTTTTCTATACGGCCCGGCGATGTCAGTTAAATTCGCCGATGATTTTAATCTGACCTTTGTTTTTCTCTATGGTAAATTTGATATGACGCATGAAGAAAGCATTGGAGACGTTACAGAGGAAGTTAAAAGACTTGATAGCGACCTTGCTATTAATTACAGGTTTGGCGAATATTTCAAGATATTCGCTGGCGGGAAATATATGGCTTATGAAACAGACACCGATTTTGAACATGCAGGTTACGGGCCCGGTGTCGGAATAAGCGCAGTATTCCCTCTTGGTAATAACTTTTTCATACTGGGAAATATCTCCGGACTCTACCTCTGGGGTGAAGAGAAGAGTTCAGATGATCCTGCAGAAAAATATAATGAATACGGGATAAATTCAAGCTTATCACTTGCTTATTATATTGCTCCTGCATCAGTAACATTAAGTCTTGGCGGCAGATATCAATATTTTAAAACAGTAATGGAATCATCCTCTGAATCAAATGATGTAAAACACCGGTTTTACGGAATAACAGCTGCGGCAACATTCTCTTTTAATTTATAAAATTCTCCGGACTTTCCCTCATTCAGGAATGATTTTCCAGGGAAAAGGTTCCCACTAAAAAAGCCCGCTGATATCCGGCGGGCTTTTTTTAAATATATAATCAGTTCTTAAACTTACATTGTGGGGATATTCGAAGCTCTATCCTTTTTTACCTGTTCCTCTTTTTTCTTCTTCTCTTCGGCCAGTCGCTTTTCTTCAGCTTCCTGCTGTTTTTTCAGTTCCTCAGCCTTAAGCATTTCTTCCTCGGCACGCTTTTTAGCAAGTGCGGCTTCCTGTGCTTTTTTCGCGGCAGAATCATCAGCCTTTACCTCTTTCTTCTGCTCAGCCACAGGTTCTGTAACCGTCTCCTGCTTTGCGGCTTCACTGATTTCAAGCGCAAGCTCAGGAATCTCTTCAACTTTAATATCCTTTACCTCTGACTGGATCTCAATCTTCTCTGCAGGGGTCATTTCCATAACAGGGATCTCCATCTTCCCGGTCATTATTTTTTCAACAGCCTTTTTATCTATGTAGTCTGTCCTGTTTCCTGCCTCAACATCTATGCTCTTATCTTCAATAATTTTCCCTTCTTTTACAGGATTAACAGCCACAGTCCCCTTGACAACCGCAAGCTTTGCCCCTTTTTTATCGCTCAATACAGAGAAGCTTGTTCCCCTAACAGAAGCAACAGCAGTGGGAGTTTTAACTTTAAATCCTGTCCCTTTAAGCTTGGCAAGGGTGCATAATACCTTACCGTTGTCCATTGTCATAACAGTATCATTGTTTGTTTTATCTGCCATTGAAGTTACTATCAGTTTACTGTTTTCACTTATCCTGATAACACCCGACTTACCGTAGAGAAGATCGGCAACCGCTTTTTTACCTGTAGTGATCACATCATTGACAGCCAGACTGTCACCCTGGTTTGCAGCCTTTTCACCATTTGCCCCGGCTATTTTGACATCCCCGAGTACAAATTGCACTTTAAATATAAACTGCTCTTCAGTTTCAGCCACAGGAACCTCTTTTTTCCCGCAGGAAACAGAGAGGAGACCGATTGTTAAATATATAATTACAGAAATTTTTAATTTGTTCATTGTTAACCTCTTTTTCAATTGAATAAACTGATTACTTTTAAAATACTGAGGATTTCAAGCAATTTTTAGAAAAAGAATAA
>DINC01000219.1:0-10562 GCA_002425885.1 Spirochaetia bacterium UBA5550
TTTAAAAATTTTAATAAAAATATCTTTCATGACTGATTACTCTCTCACAGCTGCTCTTGCTACATCAAAAACCAGGTTATGCTCCCCTCTTTTGATATAGAGAGTCACCCTGCTCCCGGCCTTTCCTGTAAGATGCTTCTGGTATATCTCGTCAAACTTCATACCTTTTGTCACAGGCATATCATTAATCTGCATTATCAGATCACCTGGCCTTATACCAGGATTATAAGCAGGCCCCTCTTCGAAAACTCCTGAGATTAAGTAGGGAGTTTTATCGCTGACTTTCCCGTTTCCAATCGGAACTTCAATCCCCAGTATCCCTTTACTTTCATCCGGCGCGCAGGATATTAACATCAGAAGTATAATCACTGCCGAAGACAGAATTTTTTTATTCATACGGCCTCTCAATTACTGAGGATTTTTTACAGATGTATCTTTTGTTTCCCCGTCAGTTTTCTTTTCAGTTTCAATTTTATTTATATCATCAGCAGCGGGCTGTTTCTTTTCACTATCAGTTTTATCCTGTTTTTTTACATCATCAATAACTTTAACATCACCCACCATACTATCGAGGAGAGATTTGCTGTTCAGTATAACATAGTTGTCATTATGATGCTGTATCAGTTTTGTGTAATCCTGTTTTGATGCTACAGGTTCCCCTTCCCCGGCGTGAGCACCCTTGTCAGCGAGAGTTTTTAATGTCGCTGTAATCAGTTTAAAATTATAATTATCAACATACGACCGGATTATCAGTTCAGCTTTTTCAAACTCTCCATTGATAAGGTAACGGGCAACCCTCTGTTCTTTCCTGAACCTCACGCTCCGCGATACTTTCCCTTCAAAAGGCGCCTCTTTTACTGTGGTGTCCCCCTCCTTCTGAGCAGAAGTACCGCTCTCAGCATACTCCTTCTCCAGCTCCTCCACAGTTTTATTCATCTTTTTTATATAATCCTGCTCGTTCTTATCAACAAATCTTTTGAAGAATAGAGCGCCGTTTTCAGTTTCAGTTTTAAACAGCTGATTATATATCTTCAGCTTCCCTGCCATGCTCTGGCTTGTGTAAATCGCGATAAAACCGTATCTTTTCGCGCGCCTGGCCATATTTATTGCATCAACATATTTAAAAATTTTGTAGGAGTATAATCTGGGATGGGATGCCTCCCCCACAGTATAATGAGTTCTGGCAAGAGTTCTGTCGCGATACCCAAGAGTCAGGTACTGACGGGCAATGGGATCTTTAGATCTGATTATTTCAGGTGCAATATTATCCAGAATATTTTTTGAATCCTCAAGATAGAAATCAACAAGCAGTTTTTCATAGAGCGTCACCATATATTTCTGTGAATCATACACATTATCAAAAGATCTCTTGTATTCCCCCTGAAGGAAGGCAACTTCAGCATTAAAATGTTTCTGATAAATTGTAAACAGATCATTTTTGCTGTCAGGTGAAAAGTTGGTTACTCCGTAATCAATAAAATCGATAAAATCCCTGTTCTCTTTCAGAATTCTCTCAACATAAGTCTGATCTATCGCGGAATAAGATGTGGTGAATCCAGCCAGAATGATTAGAATAATTGCAATAACACCGGTTTTTATCTTCATTCCCTATAATCCCCTATAATAAAATCTGGAAATTCGTCTCCCTGTATCTATTTTATCGTCTTTCACTGAATTAAAAATAGATTATTTTTATTGTAAATCAATTTTTAAAAATAACCGTTACAACGGCAGGCACACACGGAACGCCCTCTTCATAAGCATAATAAATAAAAACCCGATAGTGCGAATTATTGAGTATGTTTCTTTTTTGNNGTTTTAATGGCATAATAATTACTATATAATATTGATTTTTCCGAAAATAATAGAGTACCTTGAAGTGTTGTCTCAGATTTTATATACTAATTCCCGGTGTAAAATATGGATTCTGGACTTACCCAGCAGGCTAGCGAAAATATACTCATAGTAAAAGGGAGATTCAAGTCAACCTCCATGAATCTCTATGGCCTTTTCCTTTTAATCTTCAGTACAATCAAAAAGCTTGATATCTACCATGTAATTGTTTCGTCCTATTCTGATATGTATGACTTTGAACCACACACTTCGTGGGAAAGATATGAAGAGATTATCGTAGACAGGAAATGGAAAGGCAACTTCAACAACAGTATGACAGCTTCAATTATGGATGCCTTTACCAAGCTTTCAGAGGACTCCAGATCAACCAAGATACTTTATGATCATGTATACAATTATGATTACGATCAGATGGATCTTATAATATTTGACCTGATAAACAGAATCATTCATGATAAAAATCTCACAATGGAGACCATTATCCAGGAGGTTTCATCCCAGGAATTCCGCAAAATAAAAGAGGACAGGTCTAAACCTGCTGAAGAGGATAAAGAGAAGGAACGCCCTGACGACGGCAAACAATCGACTATTCTTCAGGTTAAACCTATTGTTGCACCTATAAACGGCAAACCTATCTACAGCCTGCGAATCGGAGACCGGATTTTAATAAAAATCATTCCGGCCTCCAGCAGAGAGAATTATTATATAGATCTGTATAATCTGAAAGAGGAAAAAACAATAAGGTCTGTTCCGGCCACAGTTGTAGATATTAAAGCGGGATTAGGCAAAAACAATCCGGTTGAAATTCTGACCGAGATAATGCCGGGAGTTTACGGGCAGTTCAGCGAAGAGGAAAAGCAGGTTAAGCTTAAATTATTTGATCCCATGGTTGACGATACAATAAACGGTAAAAGAAAAGGTTCCGGCGGACCATACGCATCGAATGAAGAGGAGTCTGCTGCATCGATGAAGAGTATAATGATCATGGCTGCTCTCTTTGTGGTAATCCTTACACTTTTTATTCTTCTGATATTGCTCAGCTGGTAATCGAATAGATAAATTAGTCAGGTAAAAATGGACACAGATAAAGAATATATTCTAAAATTCGCGCACGAAAACAAAATTAAATTCATACGTCTCTGGTTTACAGATATTCTCGGTTTTTTGAAAAGTTTCGCCATTACCATTGATGAACTGGATGATGCAATCAACGAGGGTGTCCGTTTCGACGGTTCAACACTGCTGGGGTATATAAGATCTGACGAAGAGGAGATGATCGCAATACCGGATGTATCCACATTCCAGGTTCTCCCCTGGCGGCCGAAAGAGGATTCCGTTGCAAGGATGTTCTGCGATATATACAGACGGGATATGAAACCCTTTGAAGGGGACTCCCGTTATATACTTAAAAAAAATCTTCAGAAAGCTTCAACCAGAGGGCTCACATACTATACAGGCCCGGAAATAGAATTTTTCTTCTTTAGAAATTCAGAAAAACCGGAAATCCTCGATCAGGGCGGGTACTTTGATCTCACCCCTCTTGACACGGCATCAGATTACAGAAGACAGACAGTGCTTACCCTGGAAAAAATGGGTATAGACGTTATATCATCTCACCATGAAGGTTCACACAGCCAGCATGAAATAGACCTTCGTCACGAGGATGCCCTGACAACTGCTGACAACATAATGACATTCAAGCTAATCGCCAAGGAGATAGGGCAGCTTAACAACATTTATGCCTCATTTATGCCTAAACCGCTTATGGGACAGAATGGATCAGGCCTGCATATTCATCAATCCCTCTTCAGAGAGGATGAGAATATTTTCTTTGACGCGGGGAGTGATTACTCCCTATCCTATGAAGGTAAATACTTCATAGCCGGACTTCTTAAACATGCCAATGAATTTTCAATTATAACCAACCAGTGGATTAATTCATACAAACGGCTGATTGCAGGATATGAGTCTCCAACGCATGCGACATGGAGCACCAAAAGTCAGTCCGCTTTTGTACGCATTCCGCAAAGCAGGCTCGATAAACCTTCAGCAATGCGGGTTGAATTAAGATCACCTGACCCAGCATGCAACCCTTATCTTGCATTCTCTGTAATGCTTGCAGCAGGGCTTAAAGGTATTGAAGAGAAGTATGAACTCCCTGAACCTTATTTTTCTTCAAATAATCTTGATGACCTGAAAAAATATAAGCCTCTACCCACTCAGCTTCATGAGGCTTTAACCTGTTTTTCCGGAAGTGACCTGATGAAAGAAATCCTGGGTGAATTTATACATTCAAAAATTATTGAGAACAAGATGTATGAACAGGAACAATTCAACAGATACATCACAGATTACGAGATAAGTTCATACTTTCCGAAACTCTAAGATGAAACAGATTTCATCAGCATTGATAGGATGCGGACGTATAGGCTTTATCCTTGAAGAGGATAAACTGAGAAAAAAACCCTGCACGCATTTCGGAGGGGCTTCTGCTGCCGGGATAAAAATAACATCCGCCTGCGATATAAACCCCGAAAAACTTGCCAGGTTCAGAGATAAAACCGGTATTCCCGACACCTCGTGCTACACAGATTATAATGAACTTCTGCAGAAAGAACAACCCCGTCTGGTTATAATAACAACATGGACTGAAAGCCACGCGCCAATTGCAATTGCTTCAATTAAATCCGGCGCAAAAGTAGTAGTGCTGGAAAAACCTGTTTCAGGTTCTTTAAAGCTTGCCAGGCAGATTGCTGATACAGCTGCTGAATACGGATGCACTGTTATCGTTAATCATGAAAGGCGTTTTGACAGCAGATATA
Source organism: Spirochaetia bacterium UBA5550 (assembly GCA_002425885.1). Lineage (GTDB taxonomy): Bacteria > Spirochaetota > UBA4802 > UBA4802 > UBA5550 > UBA5550. Next base: position 4,677 of record DINC01000219.1, read on the forward strand.
TCAAAGTCAGAGACATGCTGCAGAAAGGTGAGATAGGACGTGTTCTTACAGTAAACGCTCGGATACTGACTGGCGGATACAGAGGGGAATCACTACCCGGTGAGGGGGGAGGTCCGCTGCTTCATGACGGCACTCACCTGACTGATATACTGAGATTTTTTTTCGGTGACTTTAAATCTGTACGTGGTGAATTCTCGAGATTCACCAGGGATTCCGGCTACGAGGATTATGCTTCTGCATGGCTGAAAACTGATTCCGGTATTAATGTTTTTCTGGAGGCAGGCGGAGGGAGAAAGTATTTCCTCTTTGAAGTGGAGATATGGGGCACAGAGGGAAAAATTATTATCGGGAACGGATACAACAGGCTTTATAAAAATATATCATCACAGTATTACTCAGGGTTCCGGGACCTAAATGAAGCTGAATTCCCGGAATTCAGTGAAAACAACTGCTTCACAGAGCTTTATAAAAACGCAAAACGCAAGTTATACGGAAAAAATTTCAGCAACAGCTCAACCATAAACGACGGATACCGTGCGCTTGAGCTTGTCCACGCGGTGTACCTCTCAGCATATAAATCCGGAAAAGAGCTTAACCTTCCGCTTAGTGAAAACTCCGTCAATCTTCATAAAATATTCAATCTTAATCACAAATAACCGTTTTCAGCAAGTTTTTTCAGAAGAGATTCATCATTAGCGGCATTATCACTCCCCTGCTCTATCCGGCCGAACAGTATTATTCTTTCAACATATCTTGCAAGTATATCTGTCTCAAGATTTACCCTGTCGCCGGTTTTCCATGATCTGATATTTGTGTTTGCAAGAGTTTCAGGTATCAGGTAGAGTCTGAATCCATCCTTATCAGCAGATACAACAGTGAGAGAAATACCGTCAACCGCGATTGATCCTTTTTCAACGATAAACTTCATATCTTTCTCAGGAACAGATATATCAAGCTCAACGCCCTGAGAGTCTTTACTGATCTTTTTAACATTACCTGTAAAATCTACATGCCCCTGGACTATATGGCCGCCAAGTCTGGAACTCAAAGTGAGAGCTCTTTCCAGATTAACAATCCTCCCCGGCTTAAATTCGCCAAGTGAAGTTATTGAAAGAGTTACCCTTGATACAAAAACAGAAAAGGTATCTGCTGACATATCAACCACTGTCTGGCATGCGCCATTTATTGAGATGGAATCGCCTCTTTTTGTACCCTTAAGAACTTCAGACGCCCGGACTTCGAGAATTTTCCCTTCACCTGCCTCTTTTAAACCTGCAACAATCCCTGTCTCTTCAATTAAACCTGTAAACACAACATCCTCACATCATCTCAAAATTATACTGTTCCCTGTATCCGCAATACAGCAGATCAGTTCCAATCATAGCTGTTGTTATGTCATGGAGAAAAAGTGAATCCGACATTTTATCCAGAGCAGAACCCCTGATTGGAGGTATGCCGTCACCGGCAACTTTGGGAGCTATGATATACATAAACTGATCAATGGAGCCGGAATTAAAAAAAGTCCCGTTAACTCCCCCGCCACCCTCAAGCATTGCATGCATTACACCCTTTTCCTTCAATACCCTGAAAATAAAATCGGTCTCCTCATCTGAATCACTGTCAGACCCGATATAAAGATTAAGTTTCCCGGCCATCTCTTTAATTGAGGGATTTAAGCTAATTGCCCTGTTATACGACCGCTCCCCTGCTATAATAATATAGTTATCATCGCGGAAAAAATTACAGTTTGCATGAATATAATCAGGCATACCTACAAGTACACGCAGAGGTTCAACGGAAATATCGGGTTCCGCTTTCAGTAACTGTTCAATCAAAAAATTTTCTCTTCCGTTTAATCTGATATTTCCATCTGAAAACACACCTCTGGCATCATCATCAAAATCTTCAGGACGGATGTTCAGAGACGGATTATCATTAATAAAAGTATTCTTACCGACAATCACGGCGTCAACCTTTGAGCGGAGCTTGTGTACCAGCAGCCGGGATGGTTCAGAGGATATCCATTTTGAATCACCTGATGATGTCGCAATTTTGCCGTCAAGGGTTACAGCACATTTATTGATAATAAAGCTCCTCCCCCTGAGTATATATTTCTTAAAACCGCGCAGAAGATCTGAAGCAGCAGGGGAGAACCTGTGCATCATCTCAACTTCAACTCCCGCATCCGTAAGCATCCTGATTCCTTTCCCCGCCACAAGAGGATTAGGGTCAAGAATTGGAACATAAACTTTTTTTATTCCGCTTTTTATTATTGCTTCAGCACAGGGGGGAGTTTTCCCGTAATGGCTGCAGGGTTCAAGAGATACAAACATTTCTGCGCCGTTCAGATCAGCACCGGAATTCATAGCATCTTTGAGTGCTGTCACTTCAGCATGGTCGGAACCGTAAACTCCGGTCCCCCCTTTACCGATGACATTACTGTTCCTGACGATGACCGCCCCCACCGATGGATTGGGTGAAGTTTTTCCCATCTTCGAAAATGCAATTTCGCAGGCCATCTGCATAAATTTTTCTTTATCTGACATTTGATTCAATTCCGAATTTTATATAAAGCTCATCTCTATCTTTGTCCAGCATGAAATCCCTGTCAAGCCGTACAACAAGCTTTTCTGAAAGTCCCCTGTTAAACTTAACTGTCTGCATATACCCACCGGCAATACTCCCTGCATACATAAAAAGAGTTGCAGCACCTGAAACTGCTGCAAGAGGCTCAACATTATTCACATGAGCTCCCCATGTGATGGCTGAGCCTGCAGTTACGACAATCAAGGTTACTATCCCTGTACCGGGTTCCCCTGCGTATACATAACCCATACCGGGGATAATACCGTAAACCGCTCCAAGAAAAGGTGACTTTTTTTCCTCTGAAAGCTTCATGGCGTATTCATAAGAATCACGGTATTCAATTGCTGTTGACTGACTGAATGCGGAACAATTGTTAAAGCCGCTTAGTATTGAATAATAGTACTTTCTTTTTTCGTAATACTCCGCATAAATGGACTCACTACATTTATTATTGGATAAAAACTCAGTTAACAGAATACTATTAAAAACACCGGATTTCATTAAACTGTCAATTTTGAAAATATTTGTAGCGCACAATGAATTTACATCCGCAGATATACTGTCGTTATTCAGAATATCATTATAACGCCCGCTTTTAAAAAGTATATACGAATCCGTTATATTATAACAGGACNNTAAAGGACGATATATTTTCAGGTGAGAATTCCTCAGATGGCGTTTTTATGGTTTTTGCCGAAGAATAGACGGGATTACTAAATAGCTGAATTGACAGGAAAAGAAGTATAATAACAAAAATCTTTTTCAACGCGGTGGTCCCCCATAAATCCGGGTTATGCATAAAATACAGAACCCGGCATGCAGGATATTATTTTGTTCTCCACTTCTCCCACCACATTACAACAGGTGATGCTATAAATATAGAAGAATATGTTCCGATGACAAGCCCGAAAAGGAGCACAGTGGCAAAATTGTGAAGAACCTCCCCTCCAAGAAAGAAAAGAGAGAGTACCGCAAAAATCGTTGTAAATGCAGTAATCATTGTCCTTGTAAGAGTTTGTGTAACAGCCTTGTTGATGACTTCACCGAAAAGCTGTTTACCCTTGACTTCATTCCCCTCCCTGATTCTGTCGAATATGACAATTGTATCATTTACAGAATAACCGTAAAGAGTAAGGAGAGCCGCAATTACAGGTATGTCAATTTCAATGCCGACCGCTCCGCAGAAAGCTACTGACAGGATAATATCATGAATAAGAGCAGCCATTGCTCCTACGGAATATTTAAACTCAAACCGGAAAGCGAGATAAAGCGTCATCATTACAACAGCCATAATGGCAAGCTTGAATGCGGACTTTCTCAGGTAATCACCTATGGCAGGCCCGACGCTCTCTTCACTCTCAAAAGAGATATTACTGAATTTCTCAGTAATCTTTGACTTCATCATATCAAATTTAGCTGAAGTTGTACTCCCTGCCACTGACTCAGCTGCGCTGAGAAGTTTAGTGGAGATCATATACTCATTTTTATCACTTTCGCCGATCTGCTGTACTACGGGATTAAACTCTGCAAGAGCCTGGCGTATTGTGGCTTCATTAACAGATTTATCGTCAAATTTAACGATTACCTTGTATCCGCCGACAAAATCTATACCGTAGTTCAGCCCCCCTTGAAAAGCAGAGATAACTCCAAAACTCACCATCAGAGCGAATGACAGACCAAGCGCTATAAATCTATNNATGCAGTTTTTTAATCTTTTTATTAAGGGATATAATTTCATAGGTAAATCTGGTTACATAGAGTGCGACGAACATACTTGCCAGTATTCCTATAAACAATGTAACTGCAAAACCCTTAATCGGTCCTGTACCGAACTGAAACAGGATAAATGCTGCAAGAAGTGTTGTAAGGTTCGAATCAAAAATAGTCCAGAAAGCGCGATCAAAACCGGCGACTATTGCCATCCTTACAGACTTCCCTTTTTTGATCTCTTCTTTAATCCTTTCGTAAATAATAACATTCGCGTCAACCGCCATACCCATTGTAAGGAGGAAACCCGCAATACCGGGGAGAGTCAGTGTAAACCCGAGAAGGGATAGCATCGCCATCATAAAGATCATATTAAGCATGAGGCCTATGTCAGCTATAACTCCTGCAACTTTATAGTATAAAATCATAAAAATCATAATCACAACGATACCTACTGCAAAAGCCTTTATACCTGCTTCAATAGAATCCTGCCCCAGAGTAGGGCCCACTGTTCTCTCTTCAATAATTTTAAGATCAACAGGGAGCGCGCCCTCTTTAATAATCCTTGCAAGAGTCATGGCTTCCTCGTAAGCAAAACCGCCGCTTATATTACCGCTCCCCGAACCTATGGTTTCTTTAATGTTCGGAGCATTTCTTACTTTATTATCAAGGACTATAGCCAGCTTCCTGCCATGATTCTTCTCGGATGTAGCCTCTGCAAATTTCACGGCACCATCAGAGGTTGTTTTAAAAACAACAACAACCTGACCATATTCATCTCTGTCAACAGTCGCTTCCTGAATATCTGTTCCCATAAGTGAAACATTTTTTTCGAGAACGATAGGGTAATCGGGAAGGATAGCCCCTGTGTCCTTATCACGTTTATAGAAAAAGAGAGTTTCAAGATTAGCCGGAAGAGCAATGGACTTAGATATTTCATCAATTATAAGTTTTAAATCATCATAATTTTCCGAGAGCTGCTTATCTTTATATTTCTGAGTTATCCAGGATGCTGCCATCGCACTGTACTTGTCATCTACAAGTCTGTACTCAAGACTGCCGGTGGTACCAATTGCTTTTTTCACACCGGAAGGATCTTTAACACCGGGGAGCTGTATCTCTATCGCTTCATTACCCCGCGGCCTGATGGATGTTTCAGAAACACCGAATTTATCTATCCTGTTCCTCAGCAGTTCAAGAGCCTGAAGTGCAATTTCATTTTTGTCTTTTTCTGTGAGTTCACGTCCGATTTTATTCTGAATACCTTCAAAGTTTGCCTGAAGCACAAGGTGCATACCACCCTGAAGGTCAAGACCGAGATTTATTTTCTTGGCAAGAAAAGTGGTTTCCACCCAGTGTTTCAGAAGTTTTGCATCAGCAACACCTTTGTAGATTCTCACTTCATTCATAATTGCATCAGTAATATTTCTTCCTGAAACAATCAGAGTCTGTTCACTGAAACTGAATTCATATCCGCCTGTAGAAAATCTTTTTTTTACAGCTTCAATATCTTCCGCCGTAGAATTGGCGGAAAATTTAATCTCCATATTCTTGGTTCCCACAGTAGGAAGAATAAGTAGAGATGAAAAAACA
>DINC01000219.1:10593-15371 GCA_002425885.1 Spirochaetia bacterium UBA5550
TCCTCTGGACATTTAGATCCCCTGAATTTCTTATTTCCTGTAACTCTTCATCACGCTGGTGCTTGAACCTCTTCTTCCGCCCCCTCTGGACCTGAGCCTGTAGAGGATAAAAATCCCGAATAAAAGAAGAAGAATCCCCCCTTTGGCAACTATATCAGCAGTGGTTTTGCTTAAACCAAAAAAACCATCCCCTGCTGGATTCTCCTGATTGTTTTCATCAGCAGATGCAGCACTGATGTCCTGCGCGTTCTGTTCAGCCATGGATGGTGTTCTGTCAGCAAGTTTGATGTCAGGAATTCTCTTATACTTAAAGTTCCCTTCATTTATAGAAAGCAGATAATCTTCTCCGGAAGTGCTCTCATCAACGGCAGGAACCTCTTCATCCAGAATTACCGGTGCTGGCGTTTTCTTTTTAACAGTTTTGGCCGGATTTCCGCTCTTTGCAGCATCTTCTGATATCCGTTTAACGCCGGTATCAACTGTATCCGTTCTTACACCGGTATCGCCCCCTGAAGCAGCAGAATCCCCTGCCCCGGCTTTATTCTGATTTTCGGTTTCGACAGAGCTGACGCTATCCCCTGCTGTTTCCTGAGGGAAAACAGGATAAACAGCAAAAGACACGATAAAGACTACAGTCAGTATTTTAATAAACTTCATGGCAGTTTTCACCTGTATTGTGGTAATCAGGAAACTTTTGCCTGAATGGAACTTCTGATAAAATCAATATTTGTATTTGATGCAACTTTCAGTGTTACAACATCATCTTTAACAGCGACAATAACACCATGCATCCCTCCGGCAGTTACTACTTTATCCCCTTTCTGGAGATTATTAATCATTGCCTGACGCTGTTTCTCCTTCTTCTGCTGAGGTCTGATCAGTAAAAAATAGAAAATCAGTATCATTAAAAGTATTGGTACAAGACTGAGCCACCCGCCTGAGCCGGTAGCGCCCTGTCCCTGTGCATAAGCTGCTCCAAACATAGTACGTGTCCTTTATTAAATTTCTATTAAGCCAATATCAATTGAGAATAAATCCTGAACTTATGTCAACTTATTAATTGACTGCCAAAGCTCAAAAGGTGACAAATCAGTCTTTAAGTATAACTACCGGGGTCCCTAATGAAATGAACTTCTCAAGTTCCACAATATCCCTGTTAAACATTCTCATACAGCCGCTTGAACATTTATGTCCTATAGATTCTTCATCGTTATTACCATGAATGGCAATACCATACCCTATAGAAGCCTTAATCCCGTTTTTTTCAGGGATAATTCCTTTCGAAAGAGCATCATTATATCTCCTGGAATCTTCTTCATTGGGGTAGTTTATTCCGAAATATCTAGGCCCGTACGCATTGTCCCCCAGATCTTCATCAGGTTTACCATATTTATGATATCCATTCACTTTTTTAAAATAATACGCATTCATTTTACTGAGTTTGCTGTAGGATTCAGAACTTCTGTCGGAATCCATACTAAGAATTTCATTTACCTGATAGAAACCTTCCGGGGTCCTGTTGTCACCTTCATATAGCTTCGGCCCGGGATCGCTGCTGCTTCCATAGCCAATTCTGTATGATTCGATTTTACCTTTTCTGCGCTCATAAACTGATAGAGTGAATTTCTTTTTTGAAATCACAATTACATAATTGCCATTATAATTTCTGAAAGCTTTTTCAGATGCTTTCCCGTCATTTTTCCCGCATGACAGAAAGAGCCCGGGAAAAATAGCAGAAAAGAGAATAAAAGAAAAACATTTCTTCATGAGGCAGCTCCCTTTTTTATTTAGCATCCGGAGATGAAATATCAGCAAGCTTTTTATACTCCCTGATCACATCATCAGTTATATCATATGAAGATCTGGAATACAATACAGCATCACCGGTATTAAGGATAAAATCCGCATTATGCCTTCTGGCAACATTTGAAATTGCAGTTTTTATTTTACCCAGAAGTCTGCTCTTATTCACATCATTCTGCCCGGGTTCACCCCCCTTGGGCGCCCCCACCCCGTCATGCTTGACAGCAAAAGCGTAAACTCTCGGCAGGTCAACATACCTGATTACATACGCATCGGTATTACCGGTTCTGAAAGTAGAGCATGAGCAAAGAACCAGCAGAAAGAGAGAAAGAGATGATAATCTCTTCATCAATATCTTATATCCCCTATAGAGAACTGAAAATTATATCCGCTGATAGTTTTAAAACCATCGTCATAAATCATCTTTTTACCGAACCAGAACCTTAGAGGCATCATCGGCACCTGAATCTTAACACCAAAACCATACGAATATATAAAATAAGGGAGGAGATCTCCATCATCAATCTTATCAATTGTCCTGAGCTTCCCGCTGGCCAGATCCTCCGCAACATACTCACGGTAGTTTTCATTAATCAGCTGTTTTGCCCAGTAACTGTCGGTCCACAATGAACCAGCATCAAAAAAAGCCGTTACCCATAACATCTGCGGATGTATCGGTATCCTGTATTCAGCACCATACAATATCCTGTGATAGAGTCCCACATATCTCCAGGAATCGGGGAGATCAGGATCCTGGTATTCCCACCCGCGGACAGTTTCAGGCCCGCCGATATCAAGTCTGTCATCTGATTCAAGCCATTCATTGTCATCATTAGACTGGTTCTTTTCAACCCAGGATTTCATCATCGGAGGGAGCAGAAAATCCGCACTACCCCTCAGCTCAATTACTGTCGGGTGTGATTTCAGGAACGGTATATGAAACGGCGAATAATAGACATACATCTCAGGTGAAAACTGCATATAGTGGTCCTGACCTCGCAGCAAGCCCCCTCCAACTATTGCATGGGAAAAACCTACACGCCACCCGCGTGTCGGATTCATGTAATTATCCTTGGAATCCCTGTATAGATAAAATTTCAGACTCCGTTTCTGCTGCTGCCCTTCATCTACAGCCAGCATAACCTCGTCCGGGCTGTTTCCCGATGGATCAAGATAAGACTTGAAAGTATGAGTCCAGGTTGACCCGAGAACCCAATAGTACCAGAACCTGTAGCTCAACCCTAAAGAGTATCCTATACCCTGCTTACGGTATTTCGACTCCTCATCTGAATCAGGAAAAATCGAATTGTCTTCATACTGATATATATAATAAAAAATAGAACTGTTGAATGCTACGGGGTAGTCCAAAAGCCATCTTTCCTGGAAGCTTAGAGTTACAGAGGACTTCTGCGGGCCGTACTCAAACTTGACACCCACTGTCTGGCCATTGCCCATGAAGTTATTCTCTTTAACATCGGCGAAGATAGAAAATCCCGATGTGGAACCGTAACCGCCTCCAAGTGAAATTGTACCTGTGGGCTGCTCTTCAACATCTACTATGAGGTTCATATAGCCGTCTTTTGTACCGGGACGGACATCGAAGTCCACCTGTTTAAAGTACCCCAGATTATAAACCTTCTCACGGGATACCTGCATCTTTTCAGAATCGAAAAGCTCCCCTTCCTTTATTACCAGTTCGCGGCGTATTACTTTATCTTTAGTCTTTTTATTTCCCTTTATTATTACCTGCTCAATGTAGGCTTTTTTACCTTCACTCACCATGAAGTCGACTTTAACAAATTTTCTTTTCTCTTTTATACCTTTTACTTCAACTTCCCTTTCTGTTACAGTCCTTTGCGGAATGACCCGCGCAAAAATATAGCCCTTTGAGGCATAAAGAAAACTTATCGACTGACGGTCATTCTGAAACTTTGTATTATCAAAAAGTTCACCCTTCTCTTTCAGCTGAAAAGATTTCTTCAGATTATCAATCTCTTTCTGGGAGAGAACGTTGCTTTTACCCTCTTCAAAATTGACAGTGTATTCACCGTCGAAATAATATCTTTCACCCTCACTCAGTTTTAAAACAATATATATTCCGCGTTCATCCATTTTATCAGGATCAACCCATTCATATTCAACTTTTTCATCAACAATCTGGGCATCAATATAGCCCTCCTGCTGATAATAACCTACGAGTTTACGTTTATCCTCTTCATAAACCTCTCTTTTAAAGGCGCCATCACTGAAGAGAGAATCCTCCTTTGTTTCAAGGAGTGCAAAAAGCTCTTTTGTATATATTTTTGTTGCGCCGAGGATTGCGAATTTCCTGACTTTGATCTCCTCGCCTTCATCAATTATTATCTGCACAATAACACTGTTTTTATCTTCGCCGTCTTTTACCTTATACGTGATGAAGGCATTAAAGTATCCTTCCTTGCTGTACTTCTCTTTCAGATGCTTTATGCTTGTTTCAACAAGATCCTTCCTGTATACTTCACCCTCTTTAATCTGCATTGCCTCAAGAAGATCTGTCTCAATAAGCTCATCGTACCCCTTGAATACCAGCTTTTCCACCACCGGGCGTTCTTCAACAATTACTCGAACCTTAACCCCGTCACCATCTTCATCGATTTCGACTTTAACATTTTCAAAAAAACCGAGAGCGAATATCTGCTTGATATCCTCACGGACTTCGGCTGATTTAAGGGGATAACCCTCAGTGGTGAGCATAACTTCATGAACATCATCTTCATCAAAATTGTGGAGCCCTTCAATCTCAATCTTCTTAACAATCAGGTTTTCATATTTCGACGGCTGGGAGGAGAGGTAATTATACGCTGATATCATGAATAACAGCGCAAAGACAGCACCTGCTGCTCCGTAAAAAAATCTTCTTTTTATCTGCATTATTATATCGCTATTCCGGTTTATTGTATCTGCTAATTTTGAGCCTGAAGGTCAATTGTACCCTT
>DINC01000219.1:15385-18306 GCA_002425885.1 Spirochaetia bacterium UBA5550
TCAGGTATGTCAAGAAAAATGAATGCAAGAATTAATGCTAAAGATTTTGAATACTATCCCGGGGTTTATGTTACTAAAAAATTCAATACTATAAATAAACGTCTGAAACCGGAGCACTCTACTCTTCAGATGATATATTACATGCTAAATTGTTATCCTCAAGCCGGTAAAAAACTGCACTCCCGGTTCCGGATAACCATCCCTTAAAAAATACTCTTCATTATAANNGATATAAAATGTTTTATATAACTTTATATGCAGTTCAAGGTTTCCCACTACAAATGATTTCAGCTTCTTATCTGATTCAGGATCAACATATACATCTCCATTGAAAGAGTTCTCCCAATTAATCTCAAACAACGGGCCTGTATATGCGAGATTGAGAGCAAAAACATTTTCCGGCCTGTATGTAATATTTGTATCCCTGAAACTGCGTCCCGGCATATAGTTGAAATAGTCATAAATTGCTGCAAAATCGAACCTGTGATCCATTACATATAAAGATGCGGAAAACTCGCCCCTGGTATTTACAAAAGACGCATCAATAGGACTTATTGTTAAAACATCCTCTTCATTCGAGGTATAATTATAAAAATTATTGCTCCTTTCGTATATCCCCTTAAATCTGAATTTTAAATTGTCGATTCCCGCAGCACTCCGCTCGCCCCTTTCAAAATTAAGGAGAAGCTCACTCTTCAATTCCGAATGATTTACTGTGGCTGATGGAACTTCATAGGGAACTGAAATATACTTTTTAGAGTAAATATCACTGGCAGGATCATAAGGGACAAGTTTGTATTCATGAAGCAGTTCTATGGCAACGTACTTTATATTGATTGAAGAGATATTCCCTTTAAAATAATAGTAATCTGTTCCATCATTATGCCATGATACTACCGGAGAAAGAGTAAGCATGGTATATTCAGTTATTTTAAAACTCCCGAACAGCTCACCCGAAGCATAGCTGTCATCTTCATATTCAACCGGATAATTATTTTTTATTCCCTCTAACCTGAACCCCGCCTTGTTCGAAGCAGACCAGACGTACTCCATGCCGATCACTCCCCGGGAAGAGTAGAAAGTGTCATCAACCTCCTCAATGGCGGCCTGAGCTTCATTTTTTTCCAGTTTATGATCATACCTGGATGTGCTTAAATCGACCTCCCATCTTGCAGGTGCAGGCTTAAACTCATTCTTGATTCTGAATTTTATATGATCCTTATTCTCCCTGCCGAAATATTCATTTTCAAACATTCCATAAGTACTGTTTGAAATCTCAAATTCAGGTATCATCTTCCAGTAATCGGTAAGAGTAACTTCACCGTTAAAGCCGGTATCATTACTTATAAAACTGGAATTATCATTTTGATCAAAATCATTAGTATAAACTATGCCGGAATTAAGCTGATATGCAAAATTGGCCAGCCCCTGGGTCATAAGTATGGAATACATGGAATCACCATTCAGGCCGGCAAGCATCCTTCCGTCAAAGTTGATTGAAGATGATGTATTATTATTAGATGCAGCGTCTGAACCGCTTGAATCCTGCGCGGTTGCAGCTGCACTGAAAAATAATAATATCATAACCAGAGATAGACTGATTTTTCTCATATAACCTGCTTAAAAAACAGCGGAGCCTTTTTACATGCCCCGCCGGTTCTCCGAAGTGTTAATACTAACATTATAATAATAAAAGTCTATTTAAGAGCCTGAAACTTATCTGTAAGCTCCCATTTGAAACCTTCATTTTCTCTTCCAAAATGACCGTATGCGGCAGTTGCCCTGAACTGCGGTCTCTTGAGATCAAGAGATTTTATAATTCCGGAGGGTTTCATGTCGAATATATCCCTGACTCTTTTTACTATTTCAGATTCAGCAACATGCCCGGTTCCGAAAGTATCCACCATTACAGAAACAGGATCAGCAACACCTATAGCATAGGCAAGCTGAACTTCACATTTATACGCAAGCCCGGCTGCAACGATATTTTTTGCTACATATCTCCCCATGTAAGCCGCTGACCTGTCCACCTTTGATGAATCTTTACCTGAAAAAGCGCCGCCGCCGTGTCTCCCCATGCCGCCATATGTATCAACAATTATCTTTCTTCCTGTTAAGCCGGTGTCACCATGAGGGCCGCCAACGACAAAACGCCCTGTGGGATTAATATAGAACTTTGTTTCCGCTGTAAGCATATCAGCAGGGATGACCTTTTTAATAACCAGTTCTATAACTGCTTCCCTGATCTTTTCACTGCTTACCTCGGGAGTATGCTGAGTTGAGATAACAACTGTATCTATATATTTTGGCTTTCCGTTTTCATATTTAACTGTGACCTGGGATTTGGAATCAGGCCTGAAAAAATCCACTTCACCTGTTTTTCTCACATCCGCAAGTTTCTTTACAAGTTTGTGAGCCATCAGAATAGGCATAGGCATCAGTTCATCAGTTTCAGCCACTGAAAAACCGAACATCATACCCTGATCACCGGCACCCTGTTCCTTGAAAAGACCTTCACCTTCTGTTACCCCCTGGGATATGTCGGGTGACTGGGAATGAACATATGTCTGAACTTCACAATTTTTATAATCAAATCCGATTTCAGGATCATCATAACCGATCCACTTTACAACATCCCTGGCAACCTTTTCATAGTCCACTTCAACTCTGGATGTCACTTCACCGGCAAATACAATTCTGTTTGTTGTTACAAGAGTTTCCAGCGCGACTCTTGAATCAGGATCCCCTGACAGATGAGCGTCAAGGATGGCATCAGAAATCTGGTCAGCAATCTTATCGGGATGCCCCTCGGAAACAGATTCTGATGTAAATATAAAGTCACTTTGCGGCATTTCAGCCTCCATAAATATATTATTTCATAAAATGATAAAAATCAGTTTAATAACAGATTATCTGTTACT
>DINC01000220.1:0-7185 GCA_002425885.1 Spirochaetia bacterium UBA5550
ACAGTATCTATTCATTTATTATTTAAAAAATCTTTATAAAAAATTAACAAAGATTAATTATATTACCGCTGTAAATTACATCTGGAGGTAATTCAATAAATGAATATCACTATTAAAAGAACAGTTTCAGCCGATACAGCAGTAATCCTTTCAGGGATAGTCCTGGCGGCATGTTCAAGGGACGCGGGAAATAAAATTGTAATAAAGGGTTCAACAACAGTTCTTCCTATAACACAGAAGGCTGCTGAGGAATACAGGAAACTGAATAAAGTCTCCATCACAATTGAAGGGAGCGGTTCCGGTAACGGGATCAAGGCTTTAATTGACGGTACATGCAGTATTGCAAACTCATCCCGGGAGATGAAAGAGAAAGAGCTTGGCACTGCAAAAGAGAAAGGGATTGCAGTTAAGGAGATCACTGTTGCTTATGACATGATTGTTCCTGTAGTTAATCCCGCTAATACTGTAAAAAATCTTACAATGGATCAGCTAAAGGGAATTTACGACGGCTCTATCAAAAACTGGAAGCAGGTTGGCGGAAAGGATGAGAGTATTGTAGTAATATCAAGGGACACAAGCTCAGGTACTTACGAAATCTGGCATGAGAAGGTAATGAAAAAGACTGACGTTGCTAAAGATGCTCTGCTTCAGGCTTCCAATGGTGCAATAGTATCAGCCATAGCGGGAAATCCGAAAGCCATTGGTTATATCGGTTACGGATATATTGATAAAACAGTGAAAGCTCTTACAATATCCGGAGTTGAGCCTACTCTTGATAACGGCAAATCCGGGAAGTTCCCTGTTTCCCGTAAGCTGTACATGTATGTTGATGAGAAAAAGATAACAGATGAAAGTCAGAAATTCATCGACTATCTCCTGAGTCCTGACGGTCAGAAACTCGTCAAAGAAGCAGGTTTCATTTCAATAAACCAGTAAAACTTAATATTTAAGAATCATATACTCCTTTCATACTCCCTCCCCGGGAGTATTTTTTTATTAATGCTGTAAATAATAACTTGCCCATTTTTCAGAGGATTTTATTCTTCCGACCAGTAAATTTACATATCTTCCGCTGCAATGGATGAACAGACGTATTGGATTTCTCACATACGTTCGAAATGACATAGAGTTTTGGCATGTCATTTCGAACCCCCTTCAGTTTTTCGGGTGAGAAATCTTATACTTNNATGATAGATCTCCTGAAAAACCTTAATGAAAACCAGAAAGCCGCAGTTCTCCATACGGATGGGCCGCTCCTTATACTTGCGGGTGCGGGTTCCGGTAAAACCAGAGTCATTACCCACAGAATCGCGCATCTCATCAGTACAGGGGTAAAGCCCTGGAATATATTTGCTGTGACATTTACAAACAAGGCATGCGAGGAGATGAAGAAGCGTGTGATGACTATTGTGGGCCCCCAGGGGAACAGCGTATTCATCAAAACATTTCACTCCGCTGCAGTATATATACTCAGAAGGTTCGGCGAGGATATTAAAATTCCATCCAACTTTACGATTTATGACACAGGCGACCAGGAGGATGTTATAAAAAGAATTCTGGCCTCAATGAACCTCGATCCGAAAAAGGTAAAACCTTCAATGATTGCCTCAAAAATATCGGAAGTTAAGGACAGCGAGAGGTTTATCGATGGTGTGGATGTGAGTCTCCTCCTCCCTGATTATTTTTCATTTAATTTCGAGGAGATATTTAAAAAGTACCAGGAGAAACTGGCAGAGAACAATGCGCTGGACTTCAACGACCTCCTGATAAAAACAGTAGAGCTTCTCCGCAATTCAAATCGTGCACTCACCGAACTTCAGCGGATGTGGCAGTATTTTATGATTGATGAGTACCAGGACACAAATCATTCGCAGTATATAATTGCAAAATATCTTGCGTCAGCAACAAAGAATATCTGCGTTGTGGGTGATGATGACCAGTCTATATATTCATGGCGTGGCGCGGATATACGGAACATCCTCACCTTTGAAAAGGATTACGAAAAGACAAAGACTATTACTCTTGGTGAAAATTACAGGTCATCAAAACAGATACTGGATGCAGCATACTCTGTTATTCAGAATAACGGGAACAGGAAGGATAAAAATATTATCGCGTTCCGCGGTGACGGCGAGAGAGCCGTGTGGTGCATGGCTAACAATGAGTATGGTGAAGGTGAATTTGTTGTAAACACTATACTCTCAATAAAATCCCGTGAAAAACTGAAGAATAGTGATTTCGCAATTTTTTACAGGACAAACGCGCAGTCCAGGATTTTTGAAGAAATGCTTAGAAGAGAAAAGATACAATATAAAATTATCGGGGGGCAAAAATTTTATGAACGTAGGGAGATTAAAGATATCCTCGCGTATTTAAAATTTCTTGTTAACCCCAATGATAGTGTAGCACTTCGCAGAATAATTAATACACCTTCACGTGGAATAGGAGGTATATCTCAAGATCGTATCTCAGAAATTGCGGCTAAGGAAAACTTATCAGAATGGACAGTGATCCGGGATGAGTTAATGACAGGGCGCGTACCGAAGGGACTTGATGAATTCAGAAAAATGATAATTAAGCTCATGAAGATAATTGAGAGCGTTCCCGGGGAGCTTACATTGTCTCAGTTTATGAAAACTGTTGTTGATATAACAGAATATAGGGATAGTTTGATTGAAGAGAATAAACTCGAAAAAAATAATAGACTTGATAACCTTGACGAACTCCTTAATTCTATTTATGATTATGAGCAGAAAATCCCTAATGCAACACCTGAAATGTTTATACAGGATATCTCTCTCTATACCTCTGAGGAGAATCCGAATGATGATCCTGAAATAAAAGAAGATAGCATTACACTCATGACAGTTCATAACGCCAAGGGCCTTGAATTCCCTGTAGTTTTCCTCACGGGTATGGAGGAGGATACATTCCCGCATAAATTTTCAGTAGATACTGATGAAGGTATTGAGGAGGAGAGACGACTATGTTATGTAGGCATTACTAGAGCGATGGAGCTATTATATTTAACAAGTGCTAATGAACGTACAATTTATATGAATACTGAAAGTAAAATACGATCAAGATTTATTAAAGAAATACCTCCACACTTGTTGGAAAGAAGAGAATACATAGGTAATTACTATGGTGGTCGTTCTTCATCTCATTACGGTGATAGTTACTATAGTAACAGCTACCCTTCGCAGAGGAGAGATCAGACTTCACCTGCAGCGCCCGTAAAAAAATATCAGCTCCCCGCAGAGGAGAAGAATTCAGTTTCACCGCAGGTGGAACGCGCTGAACAGCAGGAGTTATCTGCAACAGGTTCACAGTTTTTACTGAGGGAGAGGGTGATGCATCCTAAATACGGCCCGGGTAGAATTGTTAAGATTGAAGGGAGCGGGGATAATATAAAACTTACCATCAGTTTCGGCATTACAAACAGGGTTTTCATGGAAAAATACACACCTCTCCAGAAGATGAACTAAAGATATGCCTGTGATCCTTCGATAATAAAGATAAGTTACCGGAGGATTTTCATGAAGTTCAGAATTCTTATCCTGCTATTAATATCTGCTGTTTCCTGCTCAACTCCCCCTGTTAAAGAGGAGGTAAAAATCGCGGCACAGGATACAAATATTCCGGGTCTTGAAAAATTTTTCAAACGGTCGGAGGGGGATTCTATCCGCGCTGGACAGGTAATTGAAAAGCATAACATAGTACAGCAACTGACACATCTCCGGTTAATGGATAAAGGTGGCAAAAAGTACTATCTCCTTGAACGTGAAAATATAACAGAGATGATCAACGCTGTTACAGAGGGGATATACCTTGACTATGTGATTATTAATAAACATGGCGATATCATTTATACAAAAAAGAATGACAGCCTCTTCGGCACAAATGTTAATGAAGGTTACGAGGAGACTCCATTAAAAAAATGTTTCTCTATGAGAAGAGGCGTATATTTTGAAGATATATCCCTGATTACTCCCGGTGCAAAAACCTACTCCCTCTATGTATCATCACCGGTATATGTTCAGCAGAATTTCCACGGAATACTTGTGATGCTTATTGATATTTCAAAAATCAGTGAGATCCTTGAAAAGAATACAGATGTGGTAAACAGGAAAGGGGTTATTAAAATAACAGATGATTATTCCAGAATAAATTCAATGATAAATGAAAACATAGGTTTGAACATAAATGATGTTGTGAGGGGTGAAGCTGCAAGTATTGAAACCTCAACAGAGGAGATTGTTCTGAAACCCTTTAATTATAATTCAATATCCTGGATTCTTGTTAAAAAAAAAGCGCAGGCCTTAACCTCTTATAATCGCTGATTCTATTTTACCTGAAATTTCGCTGAAGAATCCGGGATACCTGTAAGAATCTGATATCTCCCTGGATGCGGATGAGGACATTTTCAGAATCAGTTCATCGCTGAAAAATTTCTGCTCACCTGTTGTAATTCCATTAATCATGGGAGCTATAAGCGTGAGAAGATCCGCATCTCTGACCTGGATTATCTCCTTCAGACCTTTATCGGAAAATATATTTCCATCAATCGGCTCTCCGTTAAAACCAGTAATAACTATACACCCTGGATTGAGATACTGGACATTATCCTTCAGCAGCTGTTCATCGTAAACAATAAGTATATCAGCATTGTCCGCGACATTCTCTATTGTGGTTGCAAGCCCCCCCTGAGTTTCAAAGGACATCATTGTCCTCTCCCTGTTGTCATGTCCAAGTACCTTCAGATATCCGGCAGCGCAGAGAATACCTGTGAGCCTGATCATGCTCTGGTTAAGGCCCAGTATCCCTACCGATGTCTCTTCAGGTTTGCACCTCTGCTTTCTGCAGATTTTTGTGATAATGGTCATCAGGTAAAAAGGGAGTTCATCAAGCTCGCGAAATAGAACCGGTTTTCTGATTGAGTCAATAATCGTGTTTCTGAATATATAATCTTCACTGTCAGTATTCATAAAACGGAAACAGGAGAAACTCTCCTCAATCCCTTTAAGTACTTTAATCAGGTCTTCCACAGTCTGATATTTAATGCTCACAGGGAATGCGTTTTTATTTGTAAACCTGCTGATTATAATTGCGTCTCTCTCTGAATCCGCGCAGTAATGAAAATATTCATCTGTGGGGGCAGCCATTTTTTTAAATCCGCTTATTATGCCTACTGATTCTGAAACGGAGCAGTACTGTTTCCCGAAGCCCGCATCTATCTTTTCATGTATAAGGGTAGTACCGCCGAGAAAGGATGTCTCGATGTCGCTGTTTGTGTCTATCTGTATCTTGCTCCCTGTTGAAAGTAGTCCCCCGCGGATTTTGTCTTCAAGTGTGCTTGTTATTGATAAATCCCTGAAGTAGTCACTGTTTTTTTTCAGGGCTTCCACAACTCTAATGAGGTCTTTTTTTGATGTATAGATTATTTCAATGCAGTAGCCGTCCCATTTACCATCTGCTTCTGTGAGGTTTATGTTGCTTACCTCCATCTGCTGTTTATAGATTGTTGCGATAAACTGGGGGAGTATCCCTTTTTTCATTTTGATTGTGAGAACAGCTGTCAGTTTCATGTTTAACCGGCCTAGTAGATGATTTAAAGGGCTGAATATCTCTCACCAATGATACGTGCCTTTTCAATAAATTCAAGAGATATTTCTAAAGAACTGTCAGAGAGAGGGTAAAGAATCGCATCTTCCGGATTGTAGGAGGTATTTATGGCGTTGTAAAAATGCTTTATACCCATTGAAACTCCATCGAACATCCCTTTGTATTCATCACCTGCTGCACAGATGAAAAGTCCTTTTGCGGTTTTTACAGCCGGTTTGTCCCGCCTCCCCTCCTCCCAGAGAAGCTGGCACCTGTCAATGATTGCTTTAAGAGGTGAAGGGAAAGATGAAAAATAGAGCGGTGAAGAGATAGAGATAATGTCAGCAGCACGTATGAGCCTGTAGATATCGGTCATTCCGTCATTGATACAGCAGCCCGGTTGATCGCTACACCAGCCGCAATCGGTGCAGGGCTTTACGTCCGCGTGGTAGGCATATACTCTTTCAATAAAAAATCCCCTCTCCTTGAAGGGGATTATAAGTTCCTCATGGAGCCTTGAGGAGAAACCGCTTCTCCTTGGGCTCCCGAAGATCGAAAGGAGGAGCAAATCAGTCCTCCTTGAGTCTTGTGAAGATCATGCGTCCCGCAGTTGTCTGAAGAACAGAGGTTACTGTTACTTCGACCTCGTCATTAATCCTTTTCCGGCCGTTTTCAACTACTACCATTGTGCCGTCATCAAGGTAGCCGATTGCCTGGTTGGAATCCTTCCCCTCTTTAAGAAGAAGAACCCTCATCTCTTCGCCGGGCAGAACTATCGGCTTCAGCGAATTGGAAAGTTCATTTATGTTGAGAACATCAACGCCGTGAAATTCAGCCACCTTATTAAGGTTGAAGTCATTAGTAATAACTTTGGCTTTCATTACTTTCGCCAGCTGTACAAGTTTTGAATCTACTTCAGGGATATCCTTGAAATCTATGTCTGATATTTTTACCATGATAGACTGGTCTTTCTGCATCTTGTTCAGAATGTCGAGTCCTCTCCTCCCCCTGTTTCTTTTGATTGAGTCTGCGGAGTCGGCGATCATCTGAAGTTCATTAAGCACAAAGTTAGGGATAACAAGAATCCCCTCAAGAAAACCGGTGTCACAGATATCTGCAATCCTTCCGTCAATAATAACGCTTGTGTCGAGAATTTTATAAGGGATCTGGACGTCTGCATCACTCTCTTTAACAGGTACTATCTTATCGAGGAATGTAATATCTTCGTTATTAATAAGAAAAAACATCATGGCCGCGAAACCGCTGATATGATAAATCAGCGGTTTAATGATTGCGTAATATCTCTGCATAATCTCAATGCTGAATGAATCTACACCTGAAACAAGAAGATGTCCTATCCCCAGACCGAAAAGAAGACCGAATATTGCTGCAAGTATCTGTCTCGGCTGAAAGCTGTGAGACATAAATTCAATTACAATAATTACTGCCAGTGATAAAATTGCAGCGGCTACACCAGCGATGAGCATCGCCTGAATAGAATGGCTTGTATAAAAAAGCACTGAGAAGAAAATGGATGTAAGGATAAATAATGTCCTGAAAATGATAATAAGCATAATGTAA
>DINC01000220.1:7222-10897 GCA_002425885.1 Spirochaetia bacterium UBA5550
TTTTGTTTATTATAAATAATAAAAAAAGGGAATCTTTTAATGCAACAGGCGGAAATTCTGATGTGTTTTGTGAAATGCACCGGCTTGGATTATTTATTAGAAACTATTCCTCTTCTTTAAAGCCTGAAGCAAGGGCTTCAGAAACTACATTTCCAGCCTCATCAATTTCAATACTCTTTGCCATGGCAACTTCATAGGTAATAAGCTGGTATGCATTTTCATACAGCTTTCTTTCCATAATTGATAGTTCCTTTTCATTCCCTCTTTTGAAAAGGTCCCTGGCAACTTCAGCTACCTCGTAAATTGAGCCGCTTTTTACTTTATCGATATTGTTCTGGTACCTGAGCTTCCAGTCCTCTTCAATAGATTCTGCAGCAACGGAGAGGATTCCCAGTACCTTTTTAATATCCTTTTTAGGGATAATGCTTCTAATGCCGATCTCTTTTGCGTTGTTTACCGGAATCATCACTTTCATGCCGTTATTGATGATTGTAATCATATAATACTCATTACGCTTACCGAGCACAACCTTCTTCTCAATCCCGTCGATCTGCCCTACGCCATGCATCGGGTATACTATTTTATCACCAATTTTAAACATTGCAATAACTCCTGTATTAGCCATCAGTTTGTATAATACCGCTGTTATAATAAAATACACATTATAAAAAAGAATGTCAATGAATGAATTTTAGGCTATTCTGTCAATCCTTCTTTTTCCATATATCTTTCGAGAACAGTCTTCATCTCATAGTGTCTGCCGTCACAGACCTTGCCTGCACCGCTCCCCTTAAGGCCTATGCCTCCGGAGATCTTGTGGCAGTTCGGCCCGGGAATAAGCCCTGTATAGGCGCAGACACCTTTACCTTCAACTCCATCGGGCCTTGGCGGAAAAACAGGGTCAGGCATTCCGTTGTAAACCTCTTTCATATAATAACCGAATATCGGAGCTGTAAGTGATGCCGCAGCCTGCCCTTTACCCAGAGTCATGAACGGTTTGTCGTAACCCATCCATACAACTGCTGCTATATCAGGTGTGTAACCGCAGAACCATACATCAGCCCAGTTCTGGGATGTGCCTGTTTTACCTGCCGCAGGCTTTGTAAATCCGGCCTGGTACCTTATTCCGTAAGTTGGAGTTCCGTGATCAACAACCCCTCTCATAAGCTCAGTCATGATATAGGCCACAGCTTCAGGTATAATCTGAATTGTGCCGTCAATCTCTTTTGACGCGATGATATTACCCACTTCCTCTTCAATGTTTGTAAGCTCATTGCCGTCCCTGTCAAGGACATATCTTATAGAGAAAGGTATTACGTCCCGGCCCCTGTTCGCGTAAACGGCAAAACCTGTGGCCATTTCCAGCGGAGTAAGCTCGGTAGCGCCCAGAGCAAGTGCAGGGCTCGGGGTGAACCGGTTCTGCGGAACCTTGAGCATATTTGCCGCGTAATCGATTACGTTGTCTGCGCCAACAAGGTCAAATATCCTGATCGATATAATGTTGATGGACTGTGCAAGAGCTTTCTGAATCGGCACCATGCCGGAAAAATCACCGTCGTAGTTATCCGGTGACCAGGTTGTACCGGCAGCGTCAACATCTCTTATAGGAACGTCAGGGAGGACAGTGGCTGTACTGATTACCTTGTTATGAATCCCTGCGCCGTAAACAAACGGCTTGAATGATGATCCGGGCTGCCTTCTTGCCTGCACTGCCCTGTTATACTGGTTGGACACCTCAAACTCTGAACCGCCGATCATCGATGTTATGTAGCCTGTCTGAGGCTCAACAGCTATAAAGGCCCCCTCAACTTTCATTGATGTGGAAATTCCGGAAATCGCTGTCCTGAAATATTCGAATGTATCATAAGATCTGGGGGAATCTGAAAGGAGTGTAAGCATATCAAGAGAATCTATAAGGCCGTCAGCCATTGACTTTTTGAATCTGGTTTCCTCGTCATTAACAACAAGAATTCCCGGTAGAGAGAAGATCATCCGGAGTGCGCCGTAAGCACCGAAGAGGCCGCCGTCAACAGCGCCCCCCATCATGTTCATCCTTGAGGAGACTTTATCCTGATCCTCTATACCCTTAATCATGTACCTGTCGGCTATTCTCTGCCTTTTAAGATTAAGCGTTGTGTATACAGTAAGACCTTCGTTATACATAACGTCTTTTCCGAAACGTGAGTCAAGTATCTGACGTACATAATCAGTAAAGTATGGAGCACGGTCCTCGCTCCTGGATAGGGCTGTCTTTGTGGGGAATTCGGTCCTCATGGATTCAACAAATCCGGGCCAGAAAGCATCATATATCTCATCAGATCTCTTTTTTTCAAGGAAGCCCGCGTTGACCATCCTGTTCAGTGAGTCGCGGTTTTTATCATAAGCCTCTTTTGGAAACTTGAGTGGTGAATAACCTGCCGGTTTAGAGGGGAGAGCTGAAAGTACAGATCCCTCTATGAGAGAGAGGTATTTAACATCTTTATTAAAATAGAAATCAGCCGCAGTTTCAATACCGTAGCAGCCGTGGCCCAGATAAACCTGGTTAAAATACATCTCAAGGATTTCATTCTTGGTAAACTTCTTTTCAATCTGAAGCGCAAGCACAGCCTCGAACATTTTACGCCCCATGGTGCGTTCACTTTCTGTAAAGAGCTGTTTGGCAAGCTGCTGTGTAATTGTTGACCCCCCCTGAACAATGGTAGGCCTTAAAGCTTTTACTGATGCAATGATATTCTTCCCCATTGCGCGTACTATTGCCATGGGGTTCAGGCCGAAATGTTCGTAGAAATCCCTGTCCTCCTGGGCAAGAAAAGCGTTTATAAGAGTATGAGGGAGCTCGTCAAAGGATACAAGATTTCTCTTCTCCTGGAACAGCTCGGCAATAAGCTCGCCATTAACATCGTAAAGCCTTGTGGGGATGCTTGGCTGAAATTTTTTGAGATTGTGTATGCCGGAATAGTTTTTTATCTCTGAAGTGATATATCCGAAGATTAATCCTCCGGTTATTGAGCAGACTGCAACAGCAATCAGAGCAATTTTTTCTATTTTATGAATTTTTTCTTTGATTATGTCCATTTCCTGTATAGTTCTCGGGGTTGATTAATTCTCTGCTAAAGTAAAAATGAGACATCATTAATCAACTATTATTTTTATATGACTCGTATATGAATCTGCCCATAAGGTATAGCACGAATATTATTGCCCCGTACATTGCTAATTTCAGAATGACGTTTAACAGCCATCCGAGAAAGCCCATTATAACAGGGAGGAGTATTTTGAAAGTTATAATAATAACAATCAGGATAACCAGGTATTTAACAATTGTTTGTGTGAAATCATTCATATGATTATGAAAGCTCCAGGTTTGGATTAATGGAATCCCGGTTTAAACCCCCGTGCGTTTTAACCGGTATAACTGCAGTCCGGGATGATCCTTTTAGAGCTAATCTGAAAAAAATTAAAATTTCAACAACAAAAATTTTGAAATAGCTGGAATTTTATTAAATTGATTTTGTGAGTTCAGCATTTCTTCGAAATATGTTTTTAAGCTCTCAGAAGAAGTGATGTTAAAGCAGTTTGATCTTTGAATGTTTAAGTCTGGAGGGGGGAAGAGCGGTACTCTTACCATTTAAGAGCTGTTATATGACATAATTATACAAAGTTTGGTTTTATATT
>DINC01000223.1:0-2419 GCA_002425885.1 Spirochaetia bacterium UBA5550
TCCGATGTCTTTAATAATCCTTATTCTTCCATATTCCATATCTACACGAATTTCTGTTTTTATGACTTCAGTTATTTCTCTGTTTATAATTTTCTTTGTACTTTTCCCTATGTTTTTTATTAAAAGACGGCTTGCTCTTTATTTTCTCGGTTCATGGTTCTTCTTTTCACTCGGAGACATTCTTCTCTCCCTGCGGAGTTTCGGATTTATCAGTGAAAGTTTTATCGCTGCATGGAGCTTTCAGATAAGCCTTGCCACCGGATTGTTTTTCTTATCTGTAGGAGTTGCTGATAAACTCAACTCTCTCCGCCGTGACAACGAAATGGTGCTTGGCACATTAAAAGAATCTGAAGAACGATACAGACTCTTTTTTGAAACAGCTCACGATGCTATCGTTTTTTATATAAATGAAACCCCTGCTTACGCGAATAAAAACATGATAAAGATATCCGGTTATCCGGAATCAGAATACTACTCCACAAGGCTTTTTGATTTTTTTCCTGATGATACGGCATCAAATATAGATATGCATAGAATAATAAATGAACTTTCATCAGGGAGTATTAACCATGCAAGATTCGAGCATATTTTACAGACAAAAAACGGCGACAGGGTCCCTGTAATAGTATCTCTCTCCCCTGTATCTGCGGGCAGACATCAGGGGATTCTGATGATCTTATCAGACATCTCAACAATAAAAAAAGCCACGCTTAAAATACAGGAACAATATATTGAAATCCAGTCGCAGCTTCAGAAAGTTGAGACACTTAACAATGAACTTCTTTCAGCCCGTAATAATCTTGTTGTCGCAAACAGTGAACTGGAAAAGGAGAAGGAATACCTCTCTGCAACTCTCACTTCAATCGGTGACGGTGTAATATCTTACGACACCGGCGGTAAAGTATTTTTAATAAACCGAGTCGCAGAGGAACTGACAGGCATAAAAGCCCCTGATGCAATAGGGAAACACATCAGGGACATTCTGAGACTCAGTGACGAAACTTCAAAGGATCTGTTATTTGAAACCCTCGGCTCTGTAAGTGATAAATATAACTTCTCGAATATCGGTGTCCCTTTCAAACTATATGACAGTGAAAATAATGAAAGAATTGTTGAACTTAACAGCTCAGTGATAAAATTACATGAGACTCCCATCGGAATTGTACTTGCTCTCCGTGATATTACAATAAAAAGCCGTATAGATAACGAGCTGATAAAGATGAGCAAGCTGGAATCCATCGGAATACTGGCAGGGGGGATAGCTCACGACTTCAACAATCTTCTTACCGGCATATCAGCCAATGTGTCTCTGCTCAACAATACCTGCAACATCCCTGCGGAGGTCTCTGATTCATTAAGCGACATAGGTAAAGCTGTTGAAAGAGCAACAGGCCTCACCAAACAGCTGCTTACATTTGCTAAGGGTGGCACACCGGTTATGAAACCATACCCCCTTGAAGAACTGGTAAAAGAATCCATTAAATTTATTATAAAAGATAATACTATCAAAACTGAACTGAAAATAGATGAGAACCTCCCCACAGCCTTGATTGATCCTAACCAGATGAGCCAGGCAATCAATAATCTGCTTATCAATGCTATACAGGCTATGCCTGACGGAGGCACACTCTCTATTGATTTAGAAAAACCGGATTCCCTGCCGCCTGAAATCCCGCTTAAAACAGGTCAGTTTATACTGATAAAAATTTCTGATACGGGGAGCGGTATACCCCGTAAAATCCTGAATAAAATATTTGACCCGTTCTTTACTACTAAATCGAACGGCACAGGCTTCGGGCTTACAAGCACTTATTCAATAATAAAAAAGCACAGGGGCTATATCCGTGTAGAATCCAGGGAGAATGAAGGAACAACCTTTGAAGTGTATATAAGAACTTCCGGTGAAAAACCTGACGAAACTGAGGTCAGTATTAGAACTATTAAAGCTGCCTCAGGCGGTTCCGTTCTTATCATGGATGATGAAGAGTACATTCTTGAAGTTCTTGTAAAAATGCTGAAGTATCACGGCTTCACAGTTTCCACTGCAAAAACCGGCGAAGAAGCCATTGCCTTATACAAAGAGAATCTTGAATCAGGCTCACCCTTCGACTACATAATTCTTGACCTCACAATTTATAACGGAATGGGAGGAAAAGAGACAGTAAAAATTCTTCGTGATATAGATCCGAATGTAAAAGCAATCGTAAGCAGCGGTTACTCAGACAACCCGGTACTGGCCAATTACAGGGATTACGGATTCAGCGGTATACTCTCAAAACCATATGTCATTGAAGATGTACTGAAAGCCATAAACGGATTATAATATCGTCATCTCCTGCAATCTTTTTTACAGCAGCCCGTAAGGATATTTTTTTAATACTGAATATTAATCTTGACACCTGATTTACCGGAATTATTT
>DINC01000223.1:2444-4777 GCA_002425885.1 Spirochaetia bacterium UBA5550
CATTTTTTTTCAATAGATACAAAGGAGCCCAATATGAGTATACCATTAAGAAGCACCGTTTCCACCCAGGGGAGACGAATGGCCGGAGCGCGCAGCCTGTGGCGTGCAAACGGGATGAAAGAGGAACAGTTCGGCAAACCTATAATCGCAATTGTTAATTCATTCACCGAACTTGTACCCGGACATGTGCACCTCAACGAAATGGGCAGAATAATAAAATCATTAATCGAAGCTGAAGGCTGTTTCGCACCAGAATTCAACACAATCGCTATTGATGACGGTATAGCCATGGGACACAACGGGATGCTGTACTCACTCCCTTCCCGTGAACTGATCGCAGACAGCGTTGAGTATATGTGCAATGCCCATATGGTAGATGCAATTATATGTATACCGAACTGTGATAAAATAATTCCGGGGATGCTAATGGCAGCCATGAGGATCAATATCCCAACAGTATTTGTATCCGGCGGCCCTATGGAAGCCGGAATTCATGAAGGGAAAAAATATGATCTAATAGATGCAATGGTCATGAGTGCAGATCCATCTGTACCGGACTCTTTTATATCTGAACTCGAAAAGGTGGCATGCCCAACATGCGGCTCCTGTTCAGGAATGTTCACCGCTAATTCAATGAACTCCCTTACAGAAGCATTGGGACTCGGTCTTCCCGGAAACGGAACTGTAGTTGCAACACATGCAACCAGAAAAAAAATGGCTGAAAAAGCGGCAAAACTTATAGTGAAAAATGCCTATGAATATTATGAAAAAGGAAACGTATCTGTACTCCCGCGCTCTATAGCTACGAAAGAAGCTTTCCTTAATGCCATGTCACTCGATATAGCAATGGGAGGGTCAACGAACACAGTTCTCCATCTACTTGCAGTTGCTGATGCTGCCGAAGTGGATTTCACCATGCAGGATATAGATATGCTTTCACGTAAAGTACCTAATCTCTGCAAAGTCGCGCCAAGTTCACACTATCACATGGAGGATGTAAACCGCGCAGGTGGTATAATGGCTATTTATGGCGAACTGGACAGAGCAGGGCTGATCAACACATCTGTAAAACGTGTGGATTCCGGATCTCTCAAAGAGACCCTTGATAATTACGATATAATGAGGAGCAGCGCACTCCCTGAAGCAAAAACTATTTACAGCAGCGCTCCCGGCAGAAAAGGGAGAAACCTTAAACTTGCATCCCAGGATACGATGTTTGAAGCTCTTGATACTGACAGAATTAATGGCTGTATAAGGAGTATAGAAAACTGCTACAACAAAGACGGAGGCCTTGCTGTTCTCTTCGGGAACATAGCTCTTAACGGATCTATTGTTAAAACAGCGGGAGTTGATCCTTCAATTTTTAAATTCAGCGGTACTGCAAAAGTATTCGATTCACAGGAGGATGCATGCGACGGTATCCTTGGCGGCAAAGTTAAATCGGGTGATGTAGTTGTAATCAGGTATGAAGGCCCGAAAGGCGGACCTGGTATGCAGGAGATGCTCTACCCTACTTCATATATAAAGTCAATGCACCTTGGTAAAGAATGTGCACTTCTAACAGACGGAAGGTTTTCGGGAGGTACAGCAGGCCTGTCAATAGGACATGTCTCACCCGAGGCAGCCGCTGGGGGCAATATTGCACTTATCAAAGATGGAGATGTTATTGAGATAAACATTCCTGAAAGAAAAATGAATGTACTTGTTTCTGAGGAAGAACTGAACAAAAGAAGAACTTCTGAAACAGCGAAAGGAAAAGGTGCATTTAAACCTGCCGGAAGAGACAGGCAATTATCAAAGGCACTTCAGACTTACGCGCTTCTTGCAACCTCAGCTGACAGGGGTGCTGTGAGAAAACTTCCTGACGAACAGTAAGCCGGTCTTTTCTGCAAGATGATTGAACTGTTTTTTAAACTAAACGGGATTGCGGTTCTGGTATTTCTGCTGAACCTCAATCCCCTTATAAACACTCTCTTAACAGAAAATTTAAACTTAACAGGTCAGAACAAAAGCGAAGTCGCAGTTAATATAACAGATAACGCGTCAACCGCAGTTCAGATAAAAAGCAGCACAAAAAATCTCAACATAAGCATTCATCCGAAACAGAAATCTTTATATACAATTTGTAAACCATCAAACAGTATCTGTTATCAAAGGGAAATGTATTTAAATTTTCCCTCACTTAAAACAAAATTTCCCCGCTGGAGTAAAAGTACCTTCACCTGATTCTCCTTATTTTCACGCCCTCATTCTTATAGTATAAATAATTCAGCAGGATCACATTCCGGCAGAGGGCCTGATAAATTATATTAACAAATCTGAAAATTAAAAAT
>DINC01000108.1:0-3111 GCA_002425885.1 Spirochaetia bacterium UBA5550
TGTTAAAGATTGATCCTCATCGATTGACCATAGAAGTCTGTTAAGCAATACGGCTGGATCATCAGTAATCAGTTCGTTGTTCTTTACTCTGCATTGAATAAAAATATCTGAATTTAAAGTTTCAATAGTATCAGCTAAAACTTTTTCATATAAATCAATCAGTTCCAGCTCATCATTAAGGCTGCTGCTTTTTATTCTTTTTTCAATATTTTCAGCAGCACGTCTCAATTCTTCCGCCCCGATAGCTCCGGCAACACCCTTAGCAGTATGAGCGATATGACTTATACGGCTAATATCTCCTTCCTGATACATTTTTTTCAGATGTCCGAATTCAGCATCACCTCTTTTAATAAAATCCTGAATGACTGTCATATATAAATCCTGATTGTTATCAAGGCGGCTTATGGCTTTTTTCACATGAATACCATTTATAATATCCGGTATTGAGTCTGAAATCTTCTCTTCGCTGCTGTTGATCTCAGTTGACTTTTTATTCTTAAAATTATTACGAGTTACAAGCGCGATAATTTTTTTATAAAGAAGATCGGCATCAATAGGTTTGCTGATATAGTCATTCATTCCTGCCTGAATACATTTCTCTTTTTCTCCCACAAGAGCATGAGCTGTTACCCCTATAATGGGTGTTGTATTGCCGTAACCTCTAAGAATGGAAGTTGTTATATACCCATCAAGCAGAGGCATCTGGATATCCATTAATATCATATCGAACTTTTCCCCTTCTGCGATTCGGAGACACTCCTGTCCGTTCTCAGCAACTTTGGAAATTATACCAGCTTCTTCAAGAAGTCCGCATGCAACAATCTGGTTAATCCTGTTATCTTCAACCACAAGCGTTTTTGCTCCCTTGATGAATGTAAAATCAGTTTTAATTTTTTGAAGTTTATCAGAAGCAAGAGAAACATTACCTTTTTCAATCACACATTCTTCGGCAACGGTTTTACTTATCCTGGTTTTAATGCTGAATGAAAATACAGAACCTTTCCCCGGTTCACTCTCTACTGAAATATCACCACCCATCATCTGTACAAGCTGTCTGCTGATAGCAAGGCCGAGGCCTGTGCCGCCGAACCTGCGTGTTGTTGTGCTGTCAACCTGAGAAAAAGAGATAAATAGTTTTTCAATTTCATGCTTTTTCATCCCGATCCCTGTATCAGACACAGTAAACTTCATTTCTATATTTTCACTGTCGTCCTGATATCGAATTTCAGTTCTGACTGTAACCTCACCCTTTTCAGTAAATTTAATTGCATTCCCGGTTAAATTTATAAGCACCTGTCCGAGCCTCAGAGGATCTCCTTTAATAGCAGCCGGTAAATCGCGGGGAGTATCGAAGAGCAGTGCAACCCCTTTCTCTTCTGCTGAATATGTCATCATTGTTGACAGATTATCCAGAACATCTTTTATACTGAAATCTATATTTTCAAGCTCAAGTTTACCGGCTTCAATCTTGGAATAATCGAGTACATCATTTATTATACCCAGTAATGATTTGGCTGAAATATCAATTTTTGCAGCTAATTCCATCTCGCGAGGAGACAGATTTCCCGATAAAAGAAGACGTGAGAGCCCGATTATAGCATTCATAGGAGTACGTATTTCATGGCTCATATTAGCAAGAAAATCACTTTTGGCCTTGTTCGCGGTAACCATAGCCTCTTCAACTTTTTTCCTGTCGCTTATATCTATAACAATTCCCCGCAGACCTGCGAAATGAAAATCCTTTCTAATAACAGTTGAATAAATTAATGCCGGTATTTTTTTTTCATCATTGATCATGAACATGCATTCCAGAGGAACAGATTTATTAGTCTGTCTGTTCTCAAGAAGGTTTTTGCTGCCGAGTTCCCAGTCCTCTGCTGATAAAAAATCTTTGAGTTTCATTTTTCCATAATCAGCCTCTGTGCATCCTGTGAGCTCAAAACCATGTCTGTTGGTATAAACTATCTGCCCCTGTTCATCCGCCTCATATATCATCTGCGGGAGCATATCAGCAAGGTCGCGGAACCTCTTTTCTGAAGCAATCCGGTCAAGAGCCTCTCTGTTGATTTTTTCATTTGCACTTTGTAATTCTTCAACCATCTGAAGAAGCTGCTTCTCTGCTATTTTTCTCTCTGTATTATCTCTTAAACATTCTATGGAGCCTGTTACATTCCCGTTTACATCTTTAAGGAGAGATGCGGCAATCCAGAGGTATCCGCCCCTGCCGTTATAAATATTTTTCGCATAAATTTCAGCAAATATCGCATTTCCTGTCCGGATTACATTTTCATATCCGAATCTGCCATAATCATCAATGCCCTGAAGCATCAGTTCAATCAATGAATAGCTTTTCCTGCCATGTATAAGAAGAGAAACATCCGGCCCCGGTGTCCCTACAATCTGCGACCTGTTCAATCCGGTAAGCTTTTCCATTCCCCTGTTCCAGGCAATTATCAGGCCCTCATTGCCTACAACAAATGTACCATCAGGGAGGAATTCAATTATATGATCAAGGCTTGAATGAACTTTTTCCAGTTCTTCAGCTGCCTTTATCCTGGCGGCAACCTCAGTGTTAAGCCGTTTGTTTAATTTGGATAATTTCATAATCCACAGTAGAAAAAGAAACAGCAGCATCGTTGCGGAAATTACGATTTTCCATATCAGCCTGTAATCGATCTCCTGCTCAAATTTTATATCGAGCCATTTTTTATATATTGCACGGTGTTCCTCTTCGGTTATAGAAGCCAGAACTTTGTTTATAATTGAAACTGCTTCAGGATATTCCGGATCTATACCTATTCTATGCTCAAATTTAAATTCTGTAATACCCCCTATCTTCAGATTTTTGAATCCTGACTTCTGCATAGTTTCAATTGCAACAGCCATATGCTCAATAACAGCATCCACCTCTTCATTAGCAAGGAGAACAAGCGCATGTTCCACATCGTCTGTTTCTACTCTGGTAATTGAAGGATAATTTCTTTGTATAAAATTTGAACTGGTATACCCTCTGCCGACAGCAACTTTTTTATGGTTAAGTTGTGAAGTCTCTTTTATAAAGCTGACATTTCCCCTGGTTATTATTACCATCGGAAAAGTTATAAAAGGTTC
>DINC01000108.1:3189-3348 GCA_002425885.1 Spirochaetia bacterium UBA5550
ACCATGTTGAAGTTTTAACATATCTGAATTTTAATCCCGATTTCAAAGTTATGAGATTGAAGTAATCTGCTATCATCCCGTCATATATTTCAGGATGGTCAACTATAGAGAGCGGTTTCCAGTTTACTTCGCTGAATACAAGGGGTTTATGCCTGGAGA
>DINC01000108.1:3386-5240 GCA_002425885.1 Spirochaetia bacterium UBA5550
GATTCTGAAAATTTTATGCTGTTGCTTGCATTAGTATTTAACGGGTCTGCATGTAAAAAAAATTCTTCGTTCATCGGATTGATAAAACAAATTAAGTGAAATATAAAAATAATAAAAATTATGGAAAAAACCTGAATACTATTCCGGGGGAAATTTTTTTTCATAAACACTTTGATTTATAGTTTTAAAAAATATTAGCAGAGAAAAGAGAATTACCTGCCGTTTTAAATACTATCAGTTTTTAATGAGGCCTTAATATATCAAATTCAGGAATCGATATATTTCTGCATATCGTGAAAATAACTACTGATAATATAAAGAAGATAATAATAAATTTATCGTAACTGTATTTATATTTATCAAGATTGATAAATATAAATTTTCTCAATATCAGATAAAATAATGCAGCGGGAAATAGTGTCACAATGAGGAGATTTCTTTCTGAAGCGCCGGCAAAATCACCCTTGATGAGTGAATAGAATCCGGTAGTCATACCGCATCCGGCACAGTAATAACCTGTTATTTCCCTGATTATGCATCGTGGTTTGAATAAATTAAACGCGGGATTGATGAAAACTATAAATATACCGCAGGCAAGAAGTGTAAAGGTACTGAATGAAACGCCGCGTAGACAACCGTAAAAGAGTTTAAATAAGCGGCTGGCCATCAACATCATTAACTTTCCTTGTAGCTATTAAAATTATATCAATAAGCCACCATACTCCGCATCCGCCGAAAGTAAAAAGTTTGAGGAGACCCAGGCCTATGTAGCCAAGGTAGAATCTGTCAACACCAAGCTGACCCAGGAAAATAGATAGAAGAAGAGCAACAATAAGCTCCCGCTGTGTTACTGAAGGGTTTCCCTGTGAATTTGCAAGAATACTTCCGCAATTCTGACAGTATTTTGCATCAGCAGGAAATTCATTGCCGCATTTCTGACAGTACATTATTATCTCCAATAAAAAAATTCAGGGAATAATCCCCGGTCATTCCGGTTATCTGATAAATGAATAGACTTTATTTTCAATCATTAAATTATCACTATTTCTGCCAGACAGGGGGAATTTCACCCCAGGTAATATTTGTCCCGGGAAGCTGTGTCTTAAGCCATTTACCTCCACTATCAGTGACTTTTGTATAATGAAGATCGATTTCAACAGTATCTTTAAACCCCGCCAGAGATTTTATACCGTTATCTGTCACAGAAGTATGTCTCAGATTGATCCTGCACTTTCCAATTCTCATAAGTTCGACAAATTTTATTCCGTCATCAGTGACTCTGGAATTTTTAAGGTTAAGAATTATCAGATTGTCCGAAAATTTAATCTGTGACAGATAGCCTAAACCTTTGTCTGTTATCGGAGAACCGCCGAAATCAAATATTATGAGATCCTTTTTATCTGTGAGAAACCTGAACCCCTCTCCTGTAACAGATGTATTGTAAAGGCTCAATGCTGTAATCTTTTTCAGATTCTGAAAATAGAAAAAAATTTCATCAGTTATTCCCTTGTCAGATAAATGAACCGCTCCTGCCTCAGGGAAGAAAACAATGTATTTCATATCATCATCAGTAAGGCCGCCCGGACGGGAACAGTCAAAACTTGTAAGCCTCATCTGGCTGTCAAAATAGAGAGATACACCTTTATTAATATAAAACTGCATGGCATCCTGACGTGTTTTTATACCGAGCTTATCTTCACTTATAACTTTATAATAGGGATCAACGGGCGATTGAACAGAAGGTGATTTATCAGTTACATCATCACGTACAATTTTGCCGCATCCCGCAATAAACAATAATAAAATTATTGATATATAGATAAAAAAGAACCTCACAGACAGATCTCTCATATA
>DINC01000108.1:5281-5485 GCA_002425885.1 Spirochaetia bacterium UBA5550
CCATAATGCTCTTTGAGTTCTTTTAATATCGAATAAACAACTTCATCATTTTTTTCATATATCCGTCTGTGCCAGAATGCCATCTCTTTATAATGACTCCACCCTGATATATGACCAGCTTTTTCCACTGTAGTTGCATCAGGCCTTGGATTCTTTTTTTTAAGTTTTTTCATCAGTTTTTTGTAGTCAGGTGAATCATGAAAT
>DINC01000108.1:5528-7396 GCA_002425885.1 Spirochaetia bacterium UBA5550
CTCTTCTTTATTTTCACTCCAGAGTTTTGTATTCTTTTACCTTTCCGATCTTTCAGAACCTGAATCATTTTACCGTTATCAGAAATGTCGATACCTGATTCGTTAAGTGATGTTTTGCCGTAAGGAGAAAGAACATATGAAGATGGATTGTTTTTAGCAGTAGTGGCTGTATATTGAAAATACCGCAAAGAATTGAGATAGCCCTGCTCGCCATTGGAAGATTTTTTAATCAGGTCTTTTATGAAATCTACAGCTTCTTTATCTTTTGGAGCTGCTAACAGCGCCGCTGAAAATATAATTACGGTTATAATAAATAAAGTTNNCTCATTCCGTTTCCTCCAGTGATTAGATTTTTAATATAATCACACTTTCAGATTAAGAACATATTAACTTTATTTTTTTACTTAATTCCACCCCCATTTTTGAGTTTCATTTTTTTCCAGATATAGAAAGTTCTCTGAAAAACCGCTTCCATTTTTGTAATATAACTTCAGCCATTGTCTTGAGTCAGATTCACTTTCAGCGCCATTCATAATCTCAGGAGTATATTCAAGTTCATATTTCCATAGCACCCATTCATTCAAAAAACGCATATAAATCCTGCCATCCCGTATCATCCACATATCAGGCATTGAAGCAGAGGTACAGTCAGGATCATTTTGCTTTAAGCATTTATACCTGTCACGAAATTCAATTTTTCCATTTTTTTTAAAAAATACTCTTGTTACTTCTTTTTCATGATCAAATACAGAAAACATTTTATCGGTAATAGAGACTTCAAGAGCTTTCACAAATCTCTCTTCATATGCTCTTTTAAAAGAATCAAATCCCTGAAAAGTCAGCCGTTTGCCTTTATTATAAAAATTTATTCCGGAAAAATATGGAAGTTCTGAATTACTACCTGCATAATTAGAATCATCCCGCTTTCTGATTTCCATGGCTGTTATTGTATATACCCCGCCAAATTTGATACTCTGCTCCCGGGGTATATCTTTTAGAGATACATTTATTATTATTCTACCCTCACTGTCGTTTTCTATCCTTGTCAGTCCTTCCATTTTTTTAAAAGGGATATCATCTTTTACAGCTTTATTCTCTTTTTTAAGGTCAGTCTTTAAAGGATCTTTTTTTATTTCACTTTTTTTTGCCGGTTCTTTTTTGACAGAGACTGCCGGTAATGAGGTTTTCTTTTTTTCAGTTACTTTTTTTTTCTCTTTTTGGGCAGATGGTTTTTTCTTATTCGCAGGAGTCTGTTTGTCAGAAGATTTTTTTTTATCAGAGTATGTTTTCGCTGTATCCCGTATGTCAGTTTTCTCTTTTACACTTTTCACTTTTGAAGCTTTATCATTCTTCATTTCTTCAGAATCAGAAGATGCAGGTTTACCAGGCTCTTCAGCAAGGGGGTTATTGAGTATACCTGTCACAGGCTGCAGATCCTCAGACATGGATAAAGCTGTTAATTCACCGCTGTTTTTAATGTCGGAATCGTTTTTTTTATCTTCCTTTTCCGGTAGTTTACCCGGCTGCTTATCTTTCGCTGGAATATTATTATCTTTTATATTCTTAGATTCATTATTTTTTAAATTTTTATCTTTGCTGACCGGCTTCTGCCTTTTCTTTTTTACATCGGTTTAATCATTTTTTTTATATTCTATTACACCCGTCGTATATAAGGTTATTTCAATATCCCTCAATCTGCCGAGCTGCGTGAACTCCCTGCTGTTACCATTAATAATTTTAATTTCATCAGCTGTAAAAGGAACATTAAACTGAACTGAAAAATCAGAAAAAAGAGCAGATGTAGCTGGATCAGTATCAAATGCATTATAAAGGGAATCATTAACCGGCTCTCTAATCTCACTGAAAGG
>DINC01000109.1:0-155 GCA_002425885.1 Spirochaetia bacterium UBA5550
TAATTTAATACATCTCTTACAGGAGAAAAACATTTAACAGAGTTTCTCAATGAATGCCATTGTAAATAAAAAAACCGGCAAAATAAATTAAATTCTGCCGGTTTTTTAAACAAGAAATTCTGTCTAATTATAGTTTTGTCATTTCGAAGAAGCGA
>DINC01000109.1:179-8545 GCA_002425885.1 Spirochaetia bacterium UBA5550
AGCGATAGCGACTGAGAAATCTATTACAGCCAGTATTATAATCAGATTTCTCACATGCGTTCGAAATGACAGTACACACTATATGAAAACTTTTTATTTCCCTTTAACTTTCCCAACAACACCTTCAACAAACCAGTCGCATGAAAGCTGCTCTTTATCAGACATTGCGGAACCTGCAGGTATTCTTACCTTTCCGCTCTGGTCTTTTATCGGGCCTGCGAAAACATTGAATGTACCCGCAAGAATCTTTTTCTTAACGTCCTCAACTTTTGCAGCAGCGCCGTCAGGGGCATTGGCTGTAAGAGGGGCAAGCCTTACTATGTCAGCATTCATCCCTTCCCAGTAGCTCTCTGCTTTCCATGTGCCAGCCATAACTTTTTTCACCTGGTCAACATAGTAGGGGCCCCAGTTCCATACAGGTGCAGTCATGTATGCTTTAGGTGCCATTTTTGACATATCGGAGTTGTATCCCACAGAGAATACTCCGCGCTCTTCAGCAGCCTGCTGCGGACCCGCTGTATCCTGGTGCTGTGCAATAACGTCGCACTTTTCGTCAAGGAGAGCTTTGGCAGCTTCCTTCTCTTTTGCTGGGTCATACCATGTGTGAGTCCATCTTACATGAACTTCAGCTTTAGGGTTGATTGATTTTGCACCAAGAGTGAAAGCATTGATTCCGCGTACAACTTCAGGAATTTCAAACGCTGCAACATATCCGATTTTACCTGACTTTGATTTCATACCTGCAACAATACCTGAGAGGTAACGGGGCTGCTCAATTCTTCCGAAGTAGTTACCCATGTTCTCAGCCATCTTGTATCCTGAGCAATGGATGAATTTTACGTTAGGATATTCCTTTGCCATTTCAACAACAAAGTCCATGTAGCCGAAGCTTGTTGCCGCTATGATCGTGGCACCCTGATCAATCATGCTTCGCATAACATCTTTAACTTCAGCGCTTTCAGCAACAGTCTCTTTGAATATAGTACGAATGCCGGTCTCTTTCTCAACAAACTGTCTTCCCTGTTCGTGAGCATAAGTCCAGCCGCCGTCACCGATGGGGCCTACGTAAACAAAACCCATCACCACTTCCTTGCCGTCAGCAGTTTTGGGAGCTTTCTTCCCGCAGCTTGTAAAACTGATGGCAATGGATAAAACCAGAATGAGAATAAACGTAAACTTTTTCATTTTATCTCCTTTATTTTCACGCCGGGGCATAACCCCGAAGCGTTTATGTTCTTAATCTCTGAAGATTATGCTGTTCTCAGACATCTTTTCAATAACAGCCAGTGATTCAATTCTGTATCCTAACTCGCGGAGCAGCTTACCGCCATTCTGGAATTCTTTTTCAATAACAATCCCTATGCCGTCAACTTTTGCTCCCCCCTGTTCGGCAATGGCAATGAGCGCGCGTGAAGCGCTGCCGTTTGCAAGGAAGTCGTCGATGATGAGTATCCGGTCACCTTTCTTTATAAACTTCGCAGCAACAGCCACATCGTAATCTTTCTGTTTGGTGAAGGAGTGTACAGGCGCGGTGTAGTATTCCTCATTCATTGTGGATGGCTTTGCCTTTTTCGCGAAGACCACAGGGAGTCCCATCTTCAGACCTGTCATTACAGCAGGGGCAATACCGGATGATTCAACAGTGAGTATTTTATTGAAAGTCCTGTCGTCAAATCTGCTCCGGAATTCAGAGGCAATTTCGTCCATCAGTTCAGGGTCAATCTGGTGATTAAGGAAAGTGTCAACTTTCAGAATGTTTTCTGATAAAGCTTTCCCGTCATTAAGTATTCTTTTCTTCAGCAGTTCCATATTATACCGGGGAGAATGATTATACAGGATAAAATATTGATCAGATAATATAAAGTCAATTATAAAAGAAAGATCCCTCAGGCCTGAGGGCCATCTCCCTTTGAAAGGAATTAAGAATTAGGGGCTGTCTAAAAAGAATGTATTCTGTATAGAAT
Source organism: Spirochaetia bacterium UBA5550 (assembly GCA_002425885.1). GTDB lineage: Bacteria > Spirochaetota > UBA4802 > UBA4802 > UBA5550 > UBA5550. The sequence continues at coordinate 2,144 of DINC01000109.1, forward strand.
AGTGTCATTCCGGCCTTTAGAGCCGGAATCCATTGGCGTATACCGTATATATGGTGTTAGAATGGATTCCCGCCTGCGCGGGAATGACTTTTTAGTCAGCCCCTGCCTGCGCGCCGCAGGCGGGGGATCGTTGAATTAAGGTTAGCAAGTCTGCTATTGCAGAGGGGAATCGGATCTTTCGATAAAATGATTGCTAATAAAACTCCATGAATTAGAATCAATTATTCTTTAAAAGAGTGGTGCATCTATGAAAAGATTGAGACAGGGTGAAGGGTTTATCGGTATATGCCACTATAAAGGGGACAGGCTCGCTGTGCGCCCGATGTTTGAACACGACACAGGCCCTTCGGTGGTTATAACAACTCCGGGGATAGAGGAGGGGGACATTGTCCGTGTCTGGGAGGATAACGGTGACATTTTTGTTTCTCTTTTCCATAAAAAAGGGACAGTTATGCACAGGTATATGCTGGAACTCGATTTGCTCCGCATTAATCCTTTTTTCCCTGTTGACGCTCTTGATGAGGTAAAATCAATTCTGGCAGAACCGGGGATTGATGATCCCTCTCTCAAGGATTTTACTCATCTCCCCTTTGTAACCATAGATAATGAAGGCTCAAAAGATCTTGATCAGGCTGTTTATGTGCGGTCAAAAGGGATCGGGTTTCTTATATACTACGCGATAGCAGATGCTTCATATTATATCAGGCCGGGAACCGCTCTTTTTCGAGAGGCGCTCAGGAGGGGAGCAAGCTACTACTTCCCGGATTACTCTGTGCCCATGCTCCCCCGTGAATTGTCAGAGGGGATAATCTCGCTCAATCCGCAGCATGAGAGGAGGGCGCTTGTTTTTATTATGGAGATAGATGGAGAGGGGAACACCCTGCGTACTGAAATTGTGCGCGGAAGAATCATCAGCAGGGATAAACTCTCATATAACGGAGTGCAGGAGTTCTACGATAATCCGGGATCCAATCGTCTCAAAGAAACAGATTACGCGGAGTCTCTCATGAATCTTCAGGAGGCTGGGCGTGTGCTCGCGGCCCGTGGCGACAGCAGAGGTGTCATAAGCTACGAAAGATTTGAGCAGGTTGTCCGCATTGCAGATGATGAGGTGAACCTTGAGTTCCAGGATCTCCGCCGCAATGACGCCAGCCGCTGGAATGAGCAGATCTCTCTCCTCTGCAACATGGAGGGTGCAAAGATGCTTTCACCGGATCACTGTAGCGAAGATCTGCATGTACAGCCTGTGTTCAGGATTCATGAAGCGCCGGATGAATCAAGCCTCGAACGGCTTGAAAACGTAATATCATCATTCATTGATATACATGCCCTTGATAAAGAAAAGTGGGGATGGCGGAAGGGGGAGAGCCTTGCGCTCTACCTGAAAAAACTCCCGCTCACCGGGCCTGATAAGCGGATCACCGAAGCCATAGAGCGGCAGATTCTTATTTCCAACCAGAAGTCTTTTTTCTCCGGAAACCCCGGCATTCACTACGCACTTGGAGTTAAACTTTACGGAAGATTCTCCTCCCCCATGCGCGAAATCGTAGGCATTTACAGCCACAAGGAGCTTGCCGAAAAACTGAAACTTCAGGAGCCTCACCCTGACGAAGCTGACATCGAACTTCGTGAAAAGGTTATACTTGCGTCCAACAGGTGCAAGGATATACAGAAAGATATTGATCGTATGGTGAACGGCCTTGTGCTCGATTCACTCTTTCGCCCTGAGCTTGAACTTGCTGCTGAAGCAAGGCCCTGTCACTGCGGCACAATTATGGGGATGAAGGATACTAAGATGTATGTTATGCTGGATTCACCGCGAATCGAAATTAAAGTCTACACCGAAGATATAGAAAAACACTCCGGTAAAAAATTCAGCTGCAGTTTCCATGTAATGGAGGAGACAGGAACGGATAACAGCCCGCTGAGATTCAGGGCAGGGGATGAAATTCAGATCAGGGTTGCAGACTTTGATGGAACCGGTAAGTGGAGATTCACTGTGTCAGGTATCGGCTAAACAGCATCCTCATGAAGATGAAGGTCAACAAGCGTTGCGCCCCAGTTTGCTGAATCGTCTCTGAACGAAATAACTTTCGGATGGCTTTTAAGAATTTTGTACACATCCCTTTTCTTAACGGATTTACCTTTGCCGTGTATTATCCTTACTGTGGGGAATTTTTTCTGAACAGCATTATCAAGGAAATGATTCACCAGTATCTCAGTATCAGCAGGGTGAAAATGGTGAAGGTCTATTGTATCAGTAAATGGAATCTCAACAGTGTCGTCATCTGTCTGCGCCAGGGGTATTTTTTTAAGTCTGTATTCCCTTGATTTCTTTGACCATCCGCTTTCACTGTTTCTTTCAAGCTTTGAGTAAATGCAGCCGCAGTAGTTCTGCCTGTAGAAATTATTTTTCTTCGACATCTCAACAGATTTTTTTACGCCGTCATTCTTCTTGAAGTCTGATGCATAGAAACGGATGCCGTATTTTTTTGATAGCCTGATTCCGATTTCATTGATTTTATTAACATTCTTGTGAGGGCTTATGGAAAGGGCAGTGGCAACAACGTCGAAGCCCAGTTCTTTCGCTTTCATGAAAGTTTTTTCAAGCCTCACTTCATAGCAGATCCAGCAGCGCTCAGATCTCTCTCCGCAGTATTTATAGTCCCTTACAGCATGTACCCATGATTTAACGTCAGGTTCTTCAATAATAAGCGGGAATCCCCTATGCCTGCTGTATGATGTCAGCTCATTGAGCCTCACCACGTATTCATCAGCAGGCATTATATTAGGATTATAGAAGTAAGCAGTTACATCAAATTCCGCACTCAAAACTTCATATACATACGACATACACGGGGCGCAGCATGTGTGAAGCAAAAGTTTCTGCACAACTATTCTATTTCAGGTATTTATCCAGAAAATTTGACAGTTGTTCAGCCTTCTTAGGTTCAGCTTTACCATCCAGCCAGAGCAGAAATTTAGGTTTAACTTCATTCCTGGTTTCCGGGCAGTACTCATGATGTAGCACAAACTTAGTCATATCATATTTAACTATATCGAAAATCTTCTCAGCCATATTCAGGTTCTCAGGTGAGGAGCCTAACATCTGGCAGATTTTCACAATAATTTCATGTCTGTCGATTTCTCTCAATTCATCGTTGCAGCATTTTGAGTAAAGCTCGTTGCAGAGGTTCATCTCATCTGTCAACTCAGGCATAAATGCCTTTTCTTTCTCTTTTCCCATCGGGAATCCTCCTAATAAAATCACTAAAAGAGCATTAATTCCTACGCCCCTGTAATACTTTGTCTGACTTAATCATATAAAAAAAATATTAATATGTCAAATTTTTGACAAAAAAAACGCTGAAAATTCATAAATTATGTCGCTTTTTTTCAANNTTTGTAAGCGGAATTTATACAATTTTCATTACTAAAACAGTTATATCTGAATCGGGAAGCGCTATCCCCATAAATTTCTCGTAGGAAAGTTTCAGATTTTTTACAATATCTGACGGAGTTCTTCCCTTCTGTTCACGCACAGTATTTCTCAGCCGGAGAAGTCCGAAGCTCTCCCCCTCGCTGTTTTTTGAGTTTATCAATGATTTAGAGTAGATTACGCAGATATCGCCTGCCTTAAGCTCTGAAGTACCCTGCCCGTATTCAGAAAGCGGATCGTATCCCAGAGGTGAGCCCTCTGTATCAAGTGAATCGAAGTCGTTTTTGTCAATCCTGAATACCTCCATAGGGGGGAAACCGGCATTCGCGTAATATACACGCCGTGAACTTGAATCAAAAAAAGCATAAAAGGCCGTTACAAGCTCGCCTCCGCCCTTTGTATATTCATTAATTACAAGATTGATTCTTTTTATTATAATATAAGGGGAGGCTGCCTCGTTTATACATGAATGAAAAACCGACCGGAGAATAACTGCATAAAGGGCATTATTAACCCCTATGCCTGAAACATCTGTGCAGAGGAGCCCTAAAGTATTCTCTGTGGGCTGAATATAATCAAAATAATCAAAACCTCTCTGGTAACGCGGAGCAATAAGTGAACTGAATTTTATGTTTTTTACATTGGGGAGCACCCTTGCGGCTGAACTGCTGAGAATGTCGGCTGAAAGCTCAAGGCTTCTGGTGATAAACTGGTCTTTTTTAGCCTTATCAAAGGCAAGTACTGTAATAATGAAGTCATTAAACCTGACCCGGAACTCCTCAAGGTGCTCGATCTCATCAGGAGTCAGGTTTTTCCCGTTATCCCTCTTTCCTAAACAGAGCATTCCGAAAATCCTGTTTTCGTAATATACAGGTAAGATGGAGCCCGCGCCGTACCTGTCGAAGAATTCTGAAACACCTGCTCTTATGGGGCCAAAGGACTCCTCGTCAATATAGATCCTGTTTTCAGGGAGAATCCCCTGGTTACGGGCAAACCATTTTATAAGCGGGAAATGTCTTTCAATATCTTCATCAGGGTGAAACTCATCTTTTGAGTCATATATTTTTTTAAAGATACGTTCAGTGTCATTATACATAAAAAAGAGGCCTCTGTTTAGAGAAAGGCCTTTGCATAAATCTTTTACACTCAAATCTATCAGTTCATTCAGCGTTTTTAGTGTCGAAGCTTTACGGATATACCTGTTTGTAAGGTCATCTATATCGAAGATGTTTCTTCTGTATGTTCTTTCAATTCTGGGCTGCAGAATAAATGAAATAATCATAAAAAATGCAACTGCTGATATAACCTTAATCTCCGGCGGTATATTGAATGATGCCAGTCTGAAGTCAAAGAGATAAAGGAGAACCAGCACCGGAGTAAAAAAAACAGCCGTAAGCAGGAGATAAACAGCAGCTTTAAGCATTGCTGTTCTGATATCCATAAGGTTGTATGCCAGTACAGAGTAAAGAAGAGTTATTGTTGCAGCCAGTGATGTCAGTGTGGGCGCCAGTACATAGAAAGTGTAGTTGTTATAGAGCAGAGGCATAAAGATTGAGCCGATATATGTGAATGTAATAAATATTGAAGTAGCAAAAACCACATACCTGATCTGGAGCCTGAATGTTTCATTTTTTACTTTTACATATTTATAGAAGAATATACCCATACAGATCAGAAAGTAAAGGAATGAAACCGCAGCATAAACAGGATAGAGAGCTCCCATTGTCCTGTCCGGCCTGAAGTTGATAAATTTTACGCTTGATATTGAGTAGTCTGTAAAGAATACCAGCAGTGATATGACAATAGCAGGTGCCATACAGGCCAGCGGAATATAAAACGGCACCTTTTTCTCTCTCTCAGGATAAGTAAGGGAGAGGTTCAGCAGTGTCCCTGAAAATATAAGTGTGGCTACCTGGCTCATCCTGTTGAACTGCAGCGCATATTGCGAATCATGGGCATAATAAGTCAGGAAGATAAATCCCATAATACCTGCACCTGCAAGGTTGTATTGCGCATAGTATACCGGAGACTGCCCCCCTCTGTTTTTGTATAAAACAAAACCGGCGGTAAATATCAGCATAAACGTACAGACAAAAGCAACCAGCAGGTTAATATAATAAAGCATAGTGCAGTCCCTTGTTAAGATTGTAATTAATTGGAATGATTCATTATAAANNAATAACAATTAAATTATAAAAAAACAGGATGCAAACCTGAATTTTTATTATATTTAATGCAGGTAATTGAACCTGTTTTTTGTTTTAAGCCGCCCGTTTATTATTATTCCATGGTGATTTACAGATGAATGATTCAGCTTTAATGATTGTAGATATGCAGAGGTATTATCTTGAGGATGATTCGGCATACAGCAGGTATTTCAGTTTTTTATATCCCGGTTCGCTTGATTATATAAGGGGGCGGGCATCAGGTATAGTGATTCCGAATATAAATTTATTAAGGGATTTTTATTATTCCATTAAACTACCTGTTATTTATCTGAAACTGAGCAGTGAAAAGCCGGATAGAAGTGATCTGCACAGGTTTTTCATGAATTCATATAAAGAAGGGAAGGGGAGGGGGTTCGAAGGAGTTTATCCCCTTTCAACAGAACCTGAAGCGGATATAATCGACTCTCTTAAACCGAAATCAACTGATACTGTAATAAATAAGACCACATTCAGCCCCTTTTCATCAACGGATATAGACAGGCACCTTAAGTCAATGGGGGTAAAGAGCCTGGTCTTTACAGGTCTTGCAACAAGTCAATGTGTTGAAACTACAGCAAGGGACGCATCCGACAGGGGTTATGATGTTATTCATATCAGTGATGCACAGGCGGATTATGATGAAATGACACACAGCGCGTCCCTTTTCTGTTCACGGGGTGTATGCGGTGGAGTTTTATATGATACTGAAGAATATATCAGCTTTATGAAAGAATATATCTGATAATTATTTATACG
>DINC01000109.1:8552-16329 GCA_002425885.1 Spirochaetia bacterium UBA5550
AACTGTTACCCTGCTGCTGTTTTTATTCATTATTATCTGAATTTTTTTCTCTTCATCTGCTGAATTATTACTGCTTAATCCTGCATTCTGAAGGTTTCTGTTTTTAACAACAGTTTCTGTATACTTGACAGGTATAATTTTATGCTTAATATTATTTCTTTTCAGGTATTTTTCAAGGTTATTGAGTGATGAATTGTCTATCTCCCCGTCGATATAATCAGAATTCATGCTCATAATTCTGCCGTTTGAATCTCTTATGGCATTAATAATTACCTGCGTTTCGGTCTGTACCGGGAGATTTGCTGCGACGTAAGCACTGTTATCAGGATAGAATCCGGTTTTGACAGCGCCTGCTACTGCTATAACCATAACGGATGCTGCAATGGCAGGTATTGATTTAAAAAAGAGTCTCTTTTTTTCACGGGATCTGCATATAAGGATAGTTTTTTCGGATATATCAGGGAGCTGAAAAGCCTCGTTACGGAGACCCGACATATAAATAACGCACTGGTTCAGTGACTCATACTCGCATCTGCATATTTCGCAGATCTTTATATGTTCAGATACAAGGTTTTTTTCCTCAGCTGTGAGGGAGTCATCGATAAAATCTGAAAGCTGTCCGATAGTGAGATGTTCAAACATCATACTAAACCCCTGGCGTGTAGTCTGTTCTTCAAATATTCTCTGCCCCTGTGAATCCTGACCTTGACATTTGAGAGATTTATCCCGAGTATATCAGATATCTCGTTATAGGATAATCCTTCAATGTCACGTAGAGTGAGTATTTCCCTGAAATCTTCCGGGAGTTTATTAATCTCCTCTTTAAGGATTCTCAGTGAGTCCTCGTTTATGATCCGTTCTTCAGGGTTTTCTCTATAATCCTGAAGCTGCAGATCCACCTCTTCATCACCTCGGAATATTTTTAATGGAACTGTGATGTAACGGCTGTTCTTCTTCTTATAGTTTTTGCAATGATTAACCATAATACTGTACAGCCAGGTTGAAAACTTAGATTCCTGTCTGAATGAACCCAAAGCCTCCATCACAGTTATAAAAATATCCTGTGTAATATCAAGAGCTTCGTCGTAATTTCCGAACTGATAATAAACATATCTGAATACCATATTCTGGTATTTTTTGATAATTTCTGCAAAAGCGCTTTTATCGCCCTCCAGAACTTTGTTTATTATCTCTATATCATTTATAGGGGACATGGTTATCCTGTATAAGTTACATTTTTAACTCGTTTTTAATACAATTTTTGCGAATTTTATTCTCCTGCCTTAATTATACCGTTTTTGCCGGTAATTTTAAAGCAGCAGATAGTTTTTTAAGAATCCGGCTGCCTGAATATTTACTTATAAGTTTTCTTTCAGTATAACAGAATCATTCACCATAAGGGGATGATTGTCTCTTAATGCTCATTTATNNTGTCTTCATCTTTACCGAGAAGATCGCTGAATTCAAAATCAGGCCCCAGCTCCTTAACATAGTGGTACTGGGCAATAATTGCTATCAGTTCCTCGCGGGCCTCAGCAGCCTCCTGCTCTGTATCGAAGCCAACAATAATCGGCTCCTCCATTCCGGAGAGAAACACCTCAAAACCGGGTTTGCCATCCTCATGCACTGTGCTCCCCACGGCAGTAACCTGCGGAACCACAATTGCAATACTGCCGTAATCTACTATTGGTAACATTTTATTTCTCCAGTGCTCAATTATTGTTGTTCATGATAAAACTGACGGGTTATCTGAATTGAGAAGAATGCTTCATGCAGCATAGTAAATTCGCGGTCAATTAGAGAATCCTGCCAGGAAAACCCTTTACAGGATACAATTCATTGTATCCTGTAATATAAAATCAATAATAAAAAGAAAGCCGCGGAATTTATTGCCGCACGTATTATTAATAGAATTCGCTTAAAGAATCTTCATCCCCAGAAATCCGGGCAAATTCCTTCAATAGTTCTTTCTGTCTTGATGTCAGCTTCTTTGGTACGGATATATTTACTTTCACAAGCTGATCTCCCTTTCCGTAAGACCCGAGGTAGGGTATTCCATGACCTTTAAGCCTGAACATCTGGCCGTTTTCAGTTNNTCTTCATTTTAACCCTGGCGCCGGTTATTGTGGGGACTTCTATCTCTCCGCCTAAACAAACTGTCGGGAAAGGTACATCAATCAGACTGAGTATGTCGTTACCGTGCCTGTCGAAAAAGTCATGTTTTTTTACATGGATTACAACATAGAGATCGCCTGTAAGCCCGTCGTTAGGAGCCTGTTCACCTTCCCCTGCAATTTTGAGTCTTGAACCTGACTCAACTCCTGCGGGTATTTTAACTGTGATTGTTCTCTTCTTCCGCGTAAGCCCTGAACCGTTACAGACTTTACATGGGGAGGTAATGATCTTCCCTTCGCCGCGGCATTTCGGGCATGTCTGCGTAATGGAAAAGAAGCCCTGTGTCTGCCGGACCTGTCCCATACCGTTACATACGGGGCAGACAGCAGGCTTGGTTTTTGAGGAGGAGCCTGTCCCTCCGCATGTTTCACAGGTTTCGCTTCTTGGTATATCAATATGTACTTCGCTGCCGGTAGCGGCTTCTTCCAGTGTTATTGAAAGATCGTACTGTAAATCAGCACCTCTTCTCGCGCGTTTTGATCTGCTTTTATTGCCGAAAGAGGATCCGAAAAATCCTTCAAAAATATCCCCCAGGTCAAGGTCGCCGAAAATATCTGAAAAATCTGTATATGCTCCGCGTCCGAAGTTTTCAAAACCCTGTACTCCGTCGTGTCCGTATTTATCGTATGATGCTCTCTTTTTAGGATCCCTGAGAACTTCATAGGCTTCCGTTGCTTCCTTGAATTTCTCTTCCGATTCAGGGTTATTTTTATTCTTGTCCGGGTGATATTTCAGGGCAAGTTTTCTGTACGCCTGTTTTATCTCCTGTTCGGCAGCAGTCTTGCTGACACCAAGAATTTCGTAATAATCTCTTTTTGCCAATTTATGCCTCTTTTTATGTATGGCTCATTATTCAAAATCCGGTCATTTCTGACCGGATTCAGGTTTAACTCGGTTTTATTTTTCGTCAACTACTTCATAGTCGGCGTCATAAACTTTATCTTTACCGGCTGCTTCACTTTCATCGCTCTCCGGTTTCTGCTGCTGCTGAGGTTCACCCTGCTGTTGCTGTTGCTGCGATGCCTCCTGGTATATCCTTGTTGCAAAGCCGTGCGAGGCCTGCTCAAGTTCGGTTTTCGCCTGCTTGATTGTTTCCGCGTTATCACTCTCCATTGCTGTGCGGAGTTTAGCTATGGCTGAGTTAATCTGATCTTTTTCAGAGGGCTCAATCTTCGCTTCGTTCTCGCGCATCATTTTTTCCATCGAGTAGATGAGAGTGTCAGCCTCATTTCTGGCTTCTATGAGAGACTTAAGTTTTCTGTCCTCTTCAGCGTGGAGTTCGGCTTCTTTTACCATCTTGTCTATGTCAGCATCGGAAAGCCCGCTTGATGATTCAATTCTGATCTTCTGCTCTTTGCCTGTACCCAGATCTTTTGCGGATACATGAACAATACCGTTAGCGTCTATATCGAAAGTAACCTCGATCTGCGGTATTCCCCTTGGTGCAGGAGGTATGTCTGTAAGATCAAACCTCCCGAGAGTCCTGTTCTGCGCCGCGAGTTCTCTCTCTCCCTGAAGAACATGTATAGATACCGCAGGCTGGCTGTCTGCAGCTGTGGAGAATATCTGGCTCTTCCTGGCCGGGATTGTTGTGTTTCTGTCAATGAGTTTTGTCATTACTCCGCCGAGAGTTTCGATGCCCAGTGAAAGCGGTGTAACGTCAAGGAGAAGAACGTCATGCACATCACCCGCAAGAACTCCACCCTGGATTGCAGCGCCAATTGCAACAACCTCGTCCGGGTTAACACCTTTGTGCGGCTCTTTTGCAAACACTCTTTTTACAATCTCCTGAACTGCAGGGATCCTTGTGGAACCGCCCACGAGGATAACCTCATCTATATCCCCTGCTGTGAGCCCGGCATCTTCAAGGGCCTTCATGCATGGTACTTTTGTTGATTCAATGAGGTCCTCATTGAGCTGCTCGAATTTTGCTCTTGTGAGTGTTGTAACAAGGTGTTTCGGGCCGCTCTGATCAGCTGTGAGGAACGGGATGTTTATTTCTGTCTGCATCTTCCCTGAAAGCTCAATCTTCGCTTTCTCAGCGGATTCCTTGAGCCTCTGGAGAGCCATCTTATCTTTTGATACGTCAATACCTGTCTGCTTTTTAAATTCAGTGATAAGCCATTCCATGATCCTCTGGTCGAAGTCGTCACCGCCGAGATGAGTGTTACCATTAGTAGATTTAACCTCGAAAACACCGTCACCCAGTTCAAGAATTGATATATCGAATGTACCGCCGCCAAGGTCATATACAGCGATCTTTTCGTTTTCCTTACTTTTATCGAGACCATAGGCAAGAGCCGCTGCCGTAGGTTCGTTAATAATCCTTTCAACTTCAAGGCCTGCAATACGACCCGCATCCTTTGTCGCCTGTCTCTGTGAATCGTTGAAGTAAGCGGGCACTGTAATTACCGCTTTGGTAACTGTTTCTCCGAGAAAATCCTCTGCTGTCTGTTTCATTTTCTGGAGAACTCTCGCTGATATCTCCTGCGGTGTAAATTCACCTGCAACAGTTTTTATGGTAACTCCGCCTTTGTTGTCATCTTTGACATTATATGGCACCATCGATATCTCGCCGGTTACCTCTGAGAATTTTCGCCCCATAAATCTCTTTACGGAACGTATAGTGTTCTCCGGGTTTGTGATGATCTGGTTTTTTGCAACCTGGCCCACAAGCCTCTCGCCTTTATCTGTGTATGCAACTATTGAGGGTGTAGTTCTCTGCCCCTCTGAGTTCTGTATAACAACCGGCTCACCGCCTGACATAACAGATACGCAGGAGTTTGTTGTTCCTAAATCTATTCCAATAATTTTACTCATAATCTTTACTCCTTCAGAATAATTATATTAACTTGTCGTGGTTAAATTTCATTTTTAACAGCACCGGGCCCGGTTTACGCACCCTCATCCGTTTGTGTCTCTTCCTGCTTCGGAGCCGGCTTTGTCACCTTTACCTTCGCAGTCCTTACTATATATTCCTCCAGCCTGAAACCTTTCTGGTAGACTTTTGTTACTGTGTCTGAGCTGATTTCAGGATCTGTGGCAATTTCAACAGCTTCATGATAGTTCGGATCGAATGGCTGATTCTCTGATTCTATCTCCTCGATCCCGTATTTCGACAGCGCATCAATGAGTCTCTTCGATGTCATTTTGACACCTTCAATAAGAGAGCTGCTGGCATCGCTGCTGTTTTCTTCTGATATAACAGAAGAGGCTTCAATGGCTCTTAACAGGTCATCATTTATATTAAGAACATCAAGTGCAAAATCCTTAATCGCAAGCTTCTTATAGTCCTCCTGCAATTTTGCAGTTCTTTTTCTGAAGTTCTCGAAATCAGCCTGTCTCCTCTGCATCAGGTCTTTCATCGTCTCGATCTCTTTATTCAGGCGGATTATCTCCGCGTCCTGGGAAGAAATCTCTTTTCCCATCTTTTCTGATTCTTCACAGCTGCAGTTGTTGTCCTGATTCTCCCTGGCATCTTTCTGCTCCCGGAGAGTCTCTTCTTTGTTAGCTGTAATATCTTCCGTAGTCATATCTGTCTGCTCCGCTTTAACTTTTCTTGGCATTTATTTTGACATCCTCGTCAGAAGGCCGGAAACCGCTTTCCCTGTGTAATCAACAAGTGGAACAACCTTTTCGTAATCCATTCTTGTGGGGCCTATAACACCTATGGCTCCTACAGGTTTGTTCCCTATTTTGTATGGTGATGTCACAAGACTGCATCCGGTAACTTTCTCGTTGTCTATCTCCTCCCCGATTAGTATTTTAATTCCTTCACTCTCGACATGTTTTTCGAGAATGCTTTTAATTATATTTTTTTCTTCTATAATATTAAGAAGACTGTTAAGTCTCGATTCTTCAACCATCTCAGGAATCCTGAGAAGGTTTTCGATTCCGTCTATGTTTATGCTGGATTCACCGGTTTCAGCAAGGGCGAGCTGGGCTATGTCAATGGCAAGTTCCCTGTTTGTGGAAGATTTTCTGTCGCCGCGAAGCTCTCCGAAAATATTATCTTTAATTTCCTGAAGGGAGTAGCCGCAGAGTTCACTTGTGAGATACTTCGAATATTCAGAGAGCTCATCCTGTGTGACTCTTACAGACACTATTACTTTGCGGGTCAGGATCATCCCTGTGCGGGTGACTGCTATTACAAGAACCTCGCTGCTCTCAAGCTGGATTATCTCCACAAGCTTCAGCACTGTAAAGTCGGGCTTTGGTGAAAGCATAACACCTGCATAACGGGAAACCATGGAGAGCATCCTGGTGACAGATTCAAAAATCTTGTCAAGCTGGAGCTCCTTCTGAAAAATTTTCTCATCAATCTCCATGTCATGAAAGCTTGAATCGTAATTTTCAAGGAGGGAGTTGACATAATACCTGTAGCCTTTGTCTGTCGGAATTCTTCCGGCTGATGTGTGCGGCTGCATCAGGTAGCCAAGCCTCTCAAGGTCATACATGATGTTTCTCATGGTTGCCGGGGAGAGGGAAAATGAATATTTCTGTACGAATGATCTTGAACCCACGGCTTTTCCGGTTTCAATATATTCGTAAACAATAGAATTAAGGATTGCAGATTCCCTTTCGTCCAGAATTCTTTCTGTTTCAAATCCGTTGGGCACTCTTAACCCCCTTCCCGTGTTTATTAGCACTCGTTATTTATGAGTGCTAATAAACAATATAATAATAATCCTTCCAGCGTCAAGGAAAAATTTTATTTTTTCCGGTGGTTTTTATTTTTTTGCAGGGGGTTTTTTCCTGGTTTTTTCGTCAGAATCCTGTTTTTTGTCACCTGCTTCCATTGTAAGTCTTGCTGCGTCAATTGTGGTTTTAAGCTTATCCGCTTCACCGCTCTCACCCATTACTACGTGGACTTTCCGCAGGGCTTCAAGCAGTTCTATAGATTTTTTCAGGTCCTCCCTGGATTTTGAAGAGAGTTCATACTTTGTCCTGTACTGTTTCGCGGCCTCTTCGAGAGAATCTTTGGCAAGCCTCATATGCTCAATTCTGGTCCGGAAAAATTCCTCGCGCGGGTCCCTGTATTTAAGTATATCAGAGAAATTGACCAGGTTTCTGATTATTACCGCAACTTTTGCCTGAAGTTCTACAAAGAGCCATTTCCACTTGGAATCCTCCCCCATTGTATTTTTCAGAGTAAAGAGCATGTCATTTAGCCTGTTTGACAGGTCATTTAAATGGCGGGGATTGAGCTGAACTATATTTGCGAGATACTCCTCATTTTCTTTAAGTGATTCGCGGTCTACGTCATCACCCACAATTTCTTTCATTAATTGAAGAATTTTGGAAAAATTCGACTTGGCCATGTCCAGGCTTTTGTTGTTTTTTATCCCCAGCATATTAAGTGAGAGGTCGTTCATTTTTATGTAAATATCGATGGTCTTAAGCAGATAATTCACCATCTCGAGATTATAATAGGGTTCAAGTTTGGAATTGCTCTTTTTTTTGGAAGCGATTTCTCTCGCTTTTTTTTCAAATTCATCAGATTCAACTTTAAGGGCTTTTATATCGTCATTATATGCCGCTTTTTGAGCTTTGGATATGGCCATTTTTTGCTCCAGGGAGTTTATAATTAATAGAATTATTT
>DINC01000109.1:16378-16527 GCA_002425885.1 Spirochaetia bacterium UBA5550
AGATGTTATTTGCTGAAAAGAAAGCAGATTTTCAGCTTTTTTTCAGGTCCTGAAAATTTGTAAAATTCTATTGACTTCCTTTTTTGCTGCTCCTCAATTGCTAAAAATTCAGAATCCTGCTGCTTCTGTAGTCTGAATTCACTGTTCTT
>DINC01000110.1:0-205 GCA_002425885.1 Spirochaetia bacterium UBA5550
AAAAGGGGACATTTAACTGTATGTCTTTTTTAAGAGTATCTTTTATTCTGTCGAAATAATAAAAATCAATTTCAGAAATTTTCTTAACCTTGGTGCCGTCATCATTCATCAGAATACGGTAATCAGGCGGTATGAATGTAATACCGATATTATTGTTTGACGGATTAATCGAAGCTATTGCAAAAAAAGAAAATGTATTATCATT
>DINC01000110.1:257-5752 GCA_002425885.1 Spirochaetia bacterium UBA5550
TTCTTCCGGCAATAAGAATGTTAATAAGCCCATTCTTGCTTATAATATCATCTACTACGTTTCTGGTACCTTTACGGTATTCATTTACTCCAAGCAGCAGTAATATCACTGCTGCTGCGGCAAAAGCAATTTTAATCTTTCTATTCAAGCTCTGTATAACCTCTTTCTGTATATATATTCAGCAACATTATCCGGGATAAGATATCTGACAGATAAATTATTTTTTATACGATCCCTTATCATCGAAGAACTTATCCCAATCAGCGGATTTTCATNNAAAAATATCATCCCTTAATGCCTCACTTCCGGGTCTTTTCATCACAATGAGGGGTATGTCTGCCAATATTTCTTTATAAGACTTCCATGTGTCAAGTTCATTAAATGAATCGGAGCCTATAATAAGATATAATTTATCATCAGGATAAAGAGTGCCAAGCTCTTTAAGAGTGATGACTGTATATGACGGTGTATCCCTGTTTATTTCAATATCTGATACTTCAATAAACTGATTATTTGCAAATGCGATTTTAACCATCTCAAAACGAGCGGCAGGATCAATTTGATCTGTAATTATTTTGTGTACCGGTATTTTAGCAGGTATTACAAATATTTTTTCAAGAGAATACTTCTCCCTGATAAGTTCAATATTTATCATGTGCCCGTAATGTATGGGATTAAAAGTCCCTCCGAAAATTCCTATGCGCCTGATATTACCGTACCTCGCCATTACCATATACGATATATTTAAGAGTTGTGAGTCCCTCAATACCCATGGCGCCCCTTGCATGAAGTTTCTGTGTGGATATACCGACTTCAGCACCAAGCCCGAACTCACCGCCGTCATGAAATCTGGTTGAAGCATTAACCATAACTGCCGCAGAATCTATTTCCTTCAAAAATCTTTCGGAATTGTAATAATCCGATGTGATAATTGTTTCGGTATGTCCGGAATTATAACAGCTTATGTGTTCTATTGCTTCATTAAATGATGATACGATCTTAACTGAAATAATCAGATCAAGGTACTCCGTACTCCAGTCTTTTTCATCCGCAGGTTTAATCCCCGGCTTAAGACTCGCTGTCTTTTTGCATCCGCGCACCTCAACTCCATTATCTATGAGGCATTGAATCAGATCCACGGTATAAGGATATTTTTCATGAATCAGCAGAGTTTCAGCAGCATTACAGGCGCTTGGACGTTGAACTTTCGAGTTTATAGTTATTCTTTCGGCAGTCTCTTTCACGGCGCTTTCGTCAATAAATATATGGCACACACCTTTTTCATGTTTTAAGACAGGTATTGTGGATTCACGGGTAACCATGCTGATGAGGCCCTCACCGCCTCTCGGTATAACTACATCAATGTCTTTATTTTTTTTTAAGAGTATCGGAACGAGATCTCTGTCCAGATTTTCCATTAGGTTTACAATATTTTCCGGCTTACCGTATTCTTTTATAGCATTTCTGATTATTCCGGCAAAGGCCATGTTGGAGTTAACAGCTTCCTCTCCTCCTCTTAGTATAGCGACATTACCGGATTTAATGCATAGTGCTGCAATATCCACAGTGACATTGGGCCGCGATTCATAGATAACAGCAACTACCCCAAGAGGGATTCGCATCTGCCCCACCCTGAGCCCTGAAGGAACGATCTTCATATTTTCAATTCTTCCTACAGGATCAGGGAATTTGGCAATCTCCTCCACTGAAACAGCAATGCCCTCTATCCTCTTTTCATCAAGCATGAGTCTGTCATAAAAAGCATTTGAAACTCCCTGCTTCCCGGCATTCTCCAGATCTTTTTTATTCTCAGAAATAATATAGT
The DNA here is from genome assembly GCA_002425885.1 of Spirochaetia bacterium UBA5550. GTDB lineage: Bacteria > Spirochaetota > UBA4802 > UBA4802 > UBA5550 > UBA5550. The sequence goes on from DINC01000110.1 coordinate 2,083, forward strand.
TTTTATTTTTTCGAAGCTCACTTGATATATGCATGAGAATGTTGTTTTTGTCACTTGTACTCAGGTTGGCTGCGACATGTACCGCGCTTTTGGCCCTTGCACAAAGATCATCAATAAAACTGCTGGAACATTGTTTGGATGACATAATAATTAACTCCGGTTATTTTTACTTCTTTAATCTCGATTTCAGGTTGCTCTTGGAAATTACATAGTAAATCGTTGCATGCGTATCTGTGACTTCCATCTTTTTTATTGTTCCATCTTTGTCCGGGATAACTGTTTCATTAAAACGGGTTCCCGTATAATAATATGCATTCAGAATTGCAGCTCGTTTTGCTGATTCGTTTTTCTGGGTTCCTGTTAAACCCTCTTTTGCAAAACCGATACATACAATTTCATATTCATTCGGGCTTATAAAACCTTCTTTCACAAGCGTCGGAATATTTTGTACATTTTGTATTTCACCGCTGGTACATGCTATGTATTGTATTATTGTTATTGCAAGCAGAAGCATTATTAACTTTTTCATTGTCTGTCTCCCTGTTTATGATTTATGTTGTTATCAATCAATTCAAAACTGTTTATTCTAGCCTGTAAATATTTTTTTAGAGTTACGGGACTGACTTCATAAAGTTTTTTATAAAAAAGAATTTTTTTTTCAGGAGAATCGTCATCAGCAATCCAGATAATTGTTTTTCTGATTATTTCAGATTCCTCCATTTTATATCTTTTATATAGAAAATCAAAATCACGTAATCCCGTTGTTTTGTAGGAGTAGTACCCCTCCAGACGGTGTAACTCATTTCTGCTGTTAATCATAATATATGTATCGACAAGATTCTTAGACGGCATAAAAACAAATGTAGATAGTCCGAACTCCCCTCTCATTAGCCGGTTTGTAATAAGAGTGCCGTAGAACCACCCCGTGGTAATACCGCATAAAAAGATTATGAACACTGCTAATATGAATTTTTTTACATCTTTCATTGTTAACGAATTACCAGTACTAATTCAATATGTCAATCTTTGTTTACTTGACAAAAAAATACTCTCTTTATTCACTAAAATTTCATTTATTTAAACATCCTGATATCCAGTAAAACCTCATGAGGAAATATATGCAATACGAATCTGTCATAGGCCTTGAAGTACATGTGCAGTTAAATACTGCAACAAAGATATTCTGCGGATGCGCCACAAAATTCGGCGCTGAACCGAACAGTCAGACCTGTCCGGTCTGCCTGGGATTACCCGGTGTGCTTCCGGTGCTCAATGAAGAAGCGCTGAAGAAAGGTATACTCGCCGGAATAGCACTTAATTGCGAGGTGGCAGAATACAGCAAATTTGACAGAAAAAACTATTTTTATCCCGACCTCCCGAAGGCATATCAGATTTCACAGTATGATATGCCTGTATGCAAAAAAGGCTATATTGATATTACCACTGAGAACGGCATGAAGCGTATCGGGATAACCAGGCTTCACCTTGAAGAGGATGCCGGAAAATCAATACACTCCGAAGATAAAAGTGAAAATACATCATTTGTTGACCTCAACAGAACCGGAATTCCACTTGCGGAGATAGTCTCAGAGCCTGATATGAGGACAGCTGATGAGGCTTATAATTATCTCCAGAAGATTAAATCAATAATCAAATATACGGGCGTATCTGACGTAAACATGGAGGAAGGCAGCCTTAGATGCGATGTAAATATCTCTGTCCGTCTTAAAGGAGAGGAAAAATTCGGTGAAAAAGTTGAGGTGAAAAATCTCAACTCATTCAAAGCTGTCAAAGCTGCAATAAACTATGAATTTGACAGACAGGTTGATCTTATTGAGGCAGGTGAGAAGAAACTTATAATTCAGGAAACCAGATTATGGGATCCTGACAGGCAGCTCACTTTCAGTATGCGTTCAAAAGAGGATGCCCATGATTACAGGTATTTCCCTGATCCTGACCTGACACCGGTTATCATAACTTCTGAATTTGTGGATGAACTGAAAAAGTCTCTACCTGAACTACCGGATCAAAAGAGGGAACGTTTTACCGCACAATACAGCATACCTGTTTACGATGCTGAAGTCCTCACTTCTGTACGTCAGCTTTCTGAATATTATGAGGATGTTATTAAAAACGGAGCAAACCCAAAAAAGGCATCCAACTGGATTATGAGCGAACTTATGGGACAGATTCAGGACCCTGAAGATATTATGAATTTTCCTGTTAAAGCTGCTGATCTGGCCTCACTTCTTAAGTTAATTGATAATAATACAATAAACGGTAAGATCGCGAAAACGGTTTTCAGAGATATGATTGAAACCGGGAAAAAACCGGAAGCAATTATTGAAGAGAAAGGATTAATTCAGGTTTCTGACACTTCAGAGATTGAAGCTATTATCGATAAAATACTGTCATCTAATCAGCAGTCAGTTGATGATTACAGAAATGGTAAAGAGAAAGCCTTGGGCTTCCTTGTGGGCCAGGTTATGAAAGAATCCAGGGGTAAGGCAAATCCCCAGGTTGTTAATGAAATACTTATCAATAAACTCAAAGGGTAAGGTGATATGATGAATCCGGTAGTTAAAATTGATATTCCCGAAGTAAAAAAACTTTATAGCGGAAAAGTACGTGACCTCTATCCTGTTGACGAGGAGCATATGCTTATAGTCTCAACAGATAGAATCTCCGCTTTCGATTACATCTTCCCTAACGGGATTCCGGGGAAAGGTGTTATATTAAACACCATATCCTCCCTATGGTTTAAGAATATGAGTTTTATTAAAAATCATATTGTCGAAGACAATTTCAGCAACTTCCCTGCCCCATATTCAAATTATCCTGAGTTATTTAAAGACAGGTCTGTTATTGTTAAAAAAACAAAACGGATAGATTTTGAATGTGTCGCAAGGGGTTATATTATCGGAAGCGGCTGGAAAGAGTATAAAGAGAATGGCTCAGTCTCAGGAGTCACGCTCCCCTCCGGCCTGAAAATGGCTGAAAAACTCCCTGAAACGATTTTCACTCCTGCGACAAAAGCAGATATCGGCCACGATATGAATGTTTCCATTGATATTCTAAAGGAAACTCTCGGAAATAAAGATACCGAACTACTGAAAGAGATGACCATTAAAACTTATGAGTATGGACGTTCAATGCTTGAAAAAACCGGTATAATTCTTGCTGATACAAAGTTTGAATTCGGTTATTACAATGGAGAGATAATTTTAATTGATGAAGTTATGACCCCTGACAGCTCACGATTCTGGGATCTGCAGAAATATGAAGTGGGAAAATCTCCGGTAAGTTTTGACAAACAGTTCATCAGGGATTATATTGATACTACCCCATGGGATAAAAATTCTCCGCCGACGCCGTTGCCTGAGGAAATTGTAATTAAAACAGCGGAAAAGTATGGTGAAATTCTTGACAGAATAAAAAATATGTTCAATTAGGGGTCTTTAAAAAGTATTTTTATCAATTCAAGTTACACGAGTTTTTTTACGATAATATAGCAAAGTGATAATCTTTTATATGGAGCTTGAAAGTGCCTACAACAAATCCTTATAATCAATACAAACAGACACAAATTACTACAGCAAACCAGGGCAAGCTGATAGTAATGCTTTATGATGGTGCGATTAAGTTTCTTAATATTGCTATTGATAATATT
>DINC01000110.1:5758-6226 GCA_002425885.1 Spirochaetia bacterium UBA5550
ACATCATTAAAGCACAGGATATAATAACCGAACTGCTTCTTTCTCTCAACATGGAGGATGGAGGTGAGATTTCACAAAATCTTTTCAACCTTTACATGTATTTTAAACGACAGCTTCTTGAAGCAAATATAAAAAAAGATCCTGAAATTGTTAAACATGTACTGAAGCTTCTTAAAGAACTTCGTGACGCATGGGATCAGATTTCTGCAACAGAAACAAGATCTGACAAAAAAATGAATATCGGTTCGAAAGGGAATTTCAGTATTGAGGGATGACCTTTCAGCAGATTTTGACAACATAATATTGTGTCAGAATAAAAAAATCGGTCTTCTGACCGATTTCCGCAATAAAGAATTTGAACTTAAGCATAGACTTCACGGTAAAGTCGAAGATTCAATTGTTGAAATATTAAACTCCGAGAATGAGATAATTGAAAAAATTGATCTTTGTGATTACGATATATCTTCG
>DINC01000088.1:0-190 GCA_002425885.1 Spirochaetia bacterium UBA5550
AAAATATTATAATATAAAAATAATTTGACTGATATATTTTAATGGGCGATACTAAATAATCTTAAGATTAGGGGCTATTCAATGATCAACCCTTTTGTTTTACTGTTTGCAGCGGGAGATCAATGCCCTGTATTGTCCGGCATGTTCATAAAATGGATATAAAAAGCGCTATTGAGCAGAATTACAATTC
>DINC01000088.1:206-14900 GCA_002425885.1 Spirochaetia bacterium UBA5550
AATGAACTGAAATACCAGAGGTTTCAAAGTCTCATTACCAACAGTAATGTGAAAAAGGTGGTGAATGCCATTCCCGCCATACTCTGTATGAATGACAGAAGAATCCCCGGGTATGTTGAGGGGGGCGTTCCCTGCGGTGTTTCAGGCTACACCCCTGATGCGGATGTGGTAAGATATATCCGCGGAAGGTTCTCTGTGGATTATTCACCTGTATCTTCAAAACCCTTCATTGAGATGCTATCCCTCATGGGGAGTGTCGGGACCATCGCATACAACAAAAAATCGGATTTCGACTACTGGGCCTGCGTTGAGAGAGCAAAAATTGATGAAAAGAAATATGCCATGTTCTGCCGCAAAATTGAGGATGTGCAGAAATGGGCGATAAAGGAAGCCGGCATTGAAGTTCATATATTTATTAATGATATCCATAACCTGAAACAGAATATCTTTGCTGAAGATGATGAAGAGGGCTTTGGTTCCACTGTCGGCGCTGTGCTTAAGGATGAGTTCTTCAGAAGCTCAATTATCGTATCAGGGAAGATCCCCTTCTGGTGGGTGGTCCCGAAATTCGCCAATGACTCGGAGTATGAAAAAATTTATGAGTCTCTCCCCGAAGAGGAGAGAGATGAAAAATTTATAGATATAGGTAACCTTTATAAAATTTCCAGGGATGATTTTCTGGGTGCGGCGCTGTTTCAGCTTATTAAAGCCATAGGCAACCCCTTCAAGTCAATTCTGAAGATCGGCATACTTGAGCGCTATCTCTTCAGCGGGGATTCAACACTTCTTCTTTCTCATAAAGTTAAAGCTTCCATCCTTAAAGGGGATGCGGATCTGACAACCCTGGACTCCTACCTGATGATGTTTAATGAGGTATACAGGTATTACGAAGAGGTGCTGGACGAGAAGTCTCTGCTTAGAATACTGCGTCAGAACCTGTACCTGAAAATAGATCCGCAGCTCACTAAATACGCCGCAATGAAGGACAGAAAAAATCTTCCTTACAAGGTTGTTATGATGTTCAGCGTTGTGAGCGAGTGGGGTTGGGGAATTGAAGAAATTCGCGACCTTGATGATTTTGAAAGCTGGGATTACAACAGGATAATCCAGTTCTGGAATAATATTAAAAAGTTTATGCTCCTCTCCTATCAGAAGATATCAAAGGCCATGCCTGAGATGAACCTCCAGAGCAAAATTTCAGCTTCAGATTTTAAACTCCTCTCAAGCAAGCTTAAAGCGAATTTTTCTATTGAACCGGATAAAATTGAGAACTTCATCACCTTCAAAGATACACCTAATGAATCGTACCTCTGCATTGAGCCTGATAATAAGGGGATGAAGGAGAATGCATGGAAGCTTTATAAGAAACTCAGGATCGATAACAGAAATGAGAGGGAGATAAGCATAAGAACAGAGGAGGACCTTGTTAAGCTCCTTTCATGGTGCGCCATCAATCAGCTTTATGAGCCCACTTTCAGCCGGGTCTTTTTTGAGTCAGGTTATAACTATATTAACAAGAACCTTGTGATTGAGCTGCTTAACCGCATCTGTGAGATGTTCAGTTCAGGGAATGTACATCTGGGAAACAGCTATTTCCTTCAGACGCCCCGTACATTGAAAAATATGATAATAATGAATTTTACCGATACAAATGCCACTTCCATTAATTCTTTCTATCATTTATATATGAATACATGGGGAGAATCTTTCCTTAAAAAGTATACATCTCAGTCAGACCTTGTGATGATATTTTCCAAGGTGATAAAGGATAGTGTTCACTCAAAGAAGGAGTTTGATGAGTTCTGCTATTTTTTCTCGCCGGAGCCTCACCGGAAGGTTTACAGGGGTGTTGAGAAGATGTTCAGAACTGCTCATGATTTTTTTATCAGGGGTAAGCAGTTTTATAATCAGCGGCTTTTAACTGTTATTGATAATACTCTGGTGTGCGTTACCCGGGAGGATAATGAGCTCACAGTGGCTTCGTTCAATACAATATTTGAAATGCTGGGATATGTTTCACAGCGCCCCTTCAGGTATCCTGAAATCAGGATATATGCGGAGGAAAGCAATAATCTTGCCATGATTGATGAGATGTATGCAAAGAGGTCTATAAACGGCATCACCCTTGTTTATGAGGACAGGCAGAAATATGTGGTTTTTTATGTAATGGATGAGAACAGTAATATTTTCACATTCATAAAAAAGAAGGACGGTGTAGATCTCCTTGCCTACATGTACAGGTTCTGTCTCAACACTTTGAAGCGGGCAAAAAGCTCCGCCACAGGGAGGACTCTTCAGGAACAGATAACATGTTTCAGGCTCGATATAGACAGGTTCGGCAAATATAATTTCAGGGATGAAACCAAAAACCTTATGCAGTTGGATGTAATAAATACAACATTCGGCGGAGCTGTGATGTCTGATGTGATTTATAAAGACGGGCAGTCCTATTATATGATCAGAAAAGGTGATATTAAGGCAGGGCCTGTACAGCTTGCAAATCTTCCTGATAAGCTTAAGTCAGCAGGCCTGGGTTCAACTCCCCCTGAAATAATTGATTTAAAATTCCACAACCTTACGCCGGAAAAAGCAGAGTGCGGCACCATGATTTACTTCATGGAGAAGTTCAGGATGGAGAAGATTACCGGAGCCTCAATGTAATATCAGTCTGCAGGAAAGTTTTCCCTGAAAAACCTTACTTTTTTCTCTTTTTCAAGAGTCTTTCTGTTCAATGTCCCCTTCTCAAGAGCCACATCAAGAAGTTTTATCCCTGTATCGTCCATTGAGTCGCTTTTTTCTTCTGTTATCTCTTTGTCTTCTTTTAAGGCTTTAATGTCAGCTTTTACCTCAGGCTTTGGTTCCGGCTTGTGTTCAGCTTTGAGGGAGCTGAATTTCGCATCAATCTGGTCCTGTGTGAGCATGGGGATGTCATCATCGTCAGGTATGACTATGGGCTTTTTTGCCGGTGCAGCAGGTTTTGCTGCTGCGGGTTCAGCTTTTTTCTTTTCAGGCTGAGGTTTGGTTTTTTTTGCCGGTTTCTGAGGCTCGTGAATCGCGTGCAGCGGTTCAGGTGCGACTTCCTGCTCCTCCCCCTCAAGAGCGGCAACCAGGTTTGCCGGGGGATTTAATATTGAAAGACCAAGGAGCTTGTTCCTTTCATCAAGGATTATATTGATCTGTTTCTCTATGGTCATATATATTGGTGTGGTAAAGGATTTATCCTTTGCTATCGATTTTTCAAGTTTTCGCAGCTCTTTTATATCATTATCGATTGTTTCGATTCTTTTCAGAATATGTACGACTTTCATAAGCGGACCTCTTGCTATTGGTTTGAGGGAGATTTGTTAAAATTATACAAAAATATTAATTTATAAGTCAATCAGTTTTTAAAATATGTCACATAACTGATCCTCAAAATGTATTTCCAATTTATTATTGACATATCTTTTAAATGACATAAAAAGGTATGTTGAGATTTAACCTCAGGGAGTTCAAAAGTGCCATCCGTAACAGATTATACAGATTCTAAGTACATTAAAAAGCTTGATGCCGGGGATAAATTCCAGGCGATAGAGGAGCTTGCAAGAGTTTTTGAAGGGAGCAGGTTCTGCAGCGATATTGATTCACTCATAAACGCCCTCAAAGAGAGGGAGGAAATTATGAGTACAGGTATAGGCCTTGGTATTGCAATACCTCACGCTAAAATAAACAGTGTTAAAGAGATGGCCTTTGCTGTGGGAATTTCTGACAGCGGGATAGATTTTGATTCAATGGATGGACATCCCGTTAAGCTTATCATACTTGTTATAGCAGGTGAAAAGCAGCACAAGGATTACCTGCGGCTTCTTTCGAATATTATGGCAATACTTAAAAAGGAGCCGGTTAAGGAGAAGATTATAGGCGCAGCTTCTGCGGAAGAAATTGTAGAGATTTTTAATAGCCAGATTTAGACGCAAAATATAAGATTATTTATTTTTAGGCGTATAGTATAGAACGATAGAGTTGCAAATACATGCATGAAAGAGATATTCCTGTCATTTCGGACGGCGAAAAGAGTAAAGCAATCTGTGCATGTTAGTATTGATGTTGTAATAAAAGCAATAAATATAAAAATCAGATTNNGGGAGTGAAGCAATCTGTTTATAATTTGAACAGATTGCCACGTCGCTATCGCTCCTCGCAATGTCATTAATCATAAATAAGTCATTAACAATTCATTTGAAACAGATTTTCTAATCACAGGGAGTAAAAAATATATGGCTGAAAGAGATTACAACTTTATAGAGATTGAAGAGAAATGGCAGAAGACCTGGGAGGAGAAGGGTAGTTTCCTTAATAAGGTCGATAAGAATAAACCTAAGTACTACGTTCTGGAGATGTTCCCGTACCCGTCAGGAAGGATTCACATGGGGCATGTCCGTAACTACACAATCGGCGATATTGTTGCCCGCCATAAAAAGATGAAGGGATTCAATATTTTTCACCCTATGGGATGGGATTCTTTCGGACTTCCTGCGGAGAATGCGGCGATCAAGAACAATACTCCCCCGTTTAAATGGACTTCGGAGAACATCGCAAATATGAAAACACAGCTTAAAAGGCTCGGTTTTTCATACGACTGGACCCGGGAGGTGGGTACATATAAGCCTGAGTACTACAGGTGGAACCAGTGGATTTTTTTAAAGATGCTGGAGAAGGGGCTTGCATACAAGAAAGTCTCATCTGTCAACTGGTGCCCTGAGTGCCAGACAGTTCTCGCTAATGAACAGGCTGAAAACGGTGTATGCTGGAGATGTGATTCAGAGGTTACTCAGAAGGAGCTGGAGCAGTGGTTTTTCAGGATTACCAAATATGCTGACGATCTCCTTGCAGGACATGATGAGATTGCGGACACATGGCCGGAACAGGTTCTCACAATGCAGAAGAACTGGATAGGCCGTTCCACGGGACTTAAGGTTAACTTCAAGCTTGAGACAGGTGAAGACTTCCCGATCTTCACAACACGGCCTGATACTATTTTCGGTGTTACATTCATGGTAATTGCACCGGAGCATCCGCTGCTTGAAAAGATTTCGGATCAGAAAGTTAAGGATTTTATTTTAAAATGTAAATCCCAGTCAATGGTTGACCGTACATCCGAAGATAAAGAGAAAGAGGGGATTGACACGGGCCTCAAGGTGATCAACCCGTTTACAGGTGATAAAGTCTCTCTCTATGTGGGAAACTTTGTTCTCATGGAGTATGGCACAGGGGCAATTATGGCTGTTCCGGGGCATGATGTGCGTGACTTTGCCTTTGCGAAAAAATACGGCATGCCGGTGAAGATTGTAATAGATAAACCGGATGCGCCTTTGAAGCTTGAGGATATGTCTGAGGCATATACAGGTGAAGGGGTATGCGTTAATTCCGGTGAGTTCAGCGGGATGAACAATAAAGAAGCAATTGAAAAAATTGCCGACTACGCTGAGAAAAAAGGTATAGGCGAGAGAACTATAAATTACAGACTCAGGGACTGGGGTATTTCACGTCAGAGGTATTGGGGATGTCCTATCCCGGTTATCTACTGCGATAAGTGCGGGACTGTTCCTGTTCCGGAAAAGGATCTCCCGGTAGTTCTTCCGACAGATGTGGATTTCCGCGGGGATTCCCAGTCACCTCTCACAAGGATGCCTGAGTTTACAAAAGTGAAGTGCCCCAAATGCGGCGGTGACGCTCGCCGTGAGACAGATACAATGGATACATTCGTGGATTCATCATGGTACTACGCGCGATACTCTTCACCATGGAGTGATAAAATTTTTGATGAAGAGGAAGTCTCTTACTGGATGCCCGTTGACCAGTATATCGGCGGTATAGAGCATGCTGTTATGCACCTGTTATACGCAAGGTTCTTTTCAATGGTGCTTAATGATCTTGGACTTTTAAAGACCCGCGAGCCGTTTAAAAAACTCCTGACGCAGGGGATGGTTATCAAAGACGGATCTAAAATGAGCAAATCGAAAGGGAACGTTGTTGATCCTGATGAAATTATCAAGAAGTACGGTGCTGATACAGTGAGGCTTTTTATGCTCTTCGCGTCACCTCCTCAGAAAGACCTTGACTGGTCAGACAAAGGAGTTGAGGGGAGCTTCAGGTTTCTGAACCGCGTGTGGAGATTCCTGCAGAAGAACCGGGAGCTTTATGTTGCGGGGTCTGCTGTTAAGAATGATGAGCTTTCTGCTGAGCTGAAAAAACTCAGGATAGAACTTCACCGCACAATAAAATTTGTGAGCCACGATATTGAGGAGAGAATGCAGTACAATACTGCAATCGCCAGGATGATGGAGCTGACAAATGCGCTTTATGCGATATCTGAAGATGAACTGAAAACTGAGGCGGGGAAAAAAGTATTCTCTGAAGTTGTGGATAAATTTATTCCGGTTATGAACCCCTTTGTTCCTCACTTCGCGGAGGAGATGTGGTCTGATTTCGGAAAGAAGAGTTTCCTCGCTGAAGAGAAGTGGCCTGAATTTATTGAAGAGCTTACAGTTCGTGATGAGATTGAAATTGTTTTTCAGATAAATGGAAAGATAAAGGCAAAGGTTAATGTCTCCTCCGATATAAGCGAAGAGGAGATGAAGAAACTGGCTCATGCTGATCCGAAGATGGCTGAAAACATCTCCGGGAAACAGATTGTTAAGGAAATTGTAGTTCCGGGTAAACTGGTGAATATTGTTGTAAAATAGAAAGTTTTAAACTTATTCCGGAAGGTTTGTATGAAAATAGCTATAGCATCTGATCACGCGGGCTTCAGGCTCAAAAATATAATAAAGAATCACTTTAAAGAGCATGATTTCAATGATGTGGGGACACATACTGAGGATTCATGCGACTATCCGGACTATGCTCAGCTTGCGGGGGAGGAGGTGGCCTCCGGAAGAGCTGATGCCGGTATTGTCATATGCGGTACCGGTATAGGAATTTCAATTTCCGCGAATAAAGTTAAAGGTATCAGGGCAGCTCTTTGTACGCATGAATTTATGGCAGAAATGTCACGAAGGCATAACAATGCCAATGTACTTGCCCTTGCTGCCCGTGTAACAGGGGATGATCTCGCAATAAAAATAGCTGAGGTCTGGCTTAAAACAGATTTTGACGGCGGCCGTCATGAAAGACGCGTTGAAAAAATAGGAAAAATTGAATCCTCCTCGTAAATCTGCCGATAATGGAGATATGAAACTCTCTGTTATGAAAAGAACAATGGATTTATTGCGAAACTGCGTATCACAATCGCAGGGAAGCCCCTTCGGGGGGCTTTCTAAGGGGCTCCGCCCTTCAGCCCCATTTAAAACAAAGCTGATAATGATTCTGACATCACTGATACTTTTGGGGCTCGTAAGGAGCTCAACTGAAGTTATTGAGATAACTGATTTCCCGGAAAAGTATCTTGTCAATGTTAGCAAAAAAATTCTACCTGACGGCAGCTCTGCGTATGGCGTCAGCGATATAAACTACTCCGCAGCAGCGGATCCTCTCTCAACAGATCTTCTTCTGAAGTTTGACAGGGAACCCCTGAAGTATGTAAAGGATGATTCCGGGAAGTATGAAATATACTCTGCTGATTACAGTTTTATCAGCAAAAGTGACGGAATCGGCAGGGGGTGTGCGTCTTTTTTTAAGAGCGGTCATGGCGTTTACATAAACACCTCAGAGGGGCTGTGGCTTGGCAGCATTGACGATCTCGGTTCCTTTAATATTGAATTCAGGTTCAGGCCTGTGCAGACAAATTCCGGCGTGCTTTTTGCAAGAACCGGCTATTTTTCCGGCATGAAGAAAGGGGTGGAGATTCTGCTTAAAAACGGCCGTGTAGCTGTATATATGCACAACATGTTCAGAACCCCGGATGGTAAACTGAGGAGCGCAGTATTGAACGGCAGTGATCCGGTGGAGAGGGGGAAGTGGTGTCACTTCAGCCTCAGCTTTGACAGGATGACCGGAAGGCTTGCTAAATTTATGGATGGTGAAGAGGATGGTGTTATATGGATGACGGATACAGGCGCATCCGGCGGACATTCTTTTGCACCGATGTTCGGACATATTGATGAGAGTGATGACAGTGTAAAAGGGACAGACCTTCCTCTTGCGGTTATTGGCAGGAGCTACAACGGCCTCATTGATGAGTTCCGTATCTCCTTCAGGGATTTTGATGCGCTTAGAAGCAGTAAAGATATTGCTGTCAGCAGGCATAAGGGGGTTTCCTCTTCAGGTAGAGTCCCTTATAACAGGGAGGGTGTGATTACAGGTGATGTAAAAACATTTCCCGGAACAGGTACTGCTATTACCGACTTTGCATGGGATGAAGTTTCTCGTGAAGGGACTTTTATATGGATGGAGATCCGTACAGCAGATAAGACTTTTGATCCGAGGGACAACACTTTAAAATGGTACAGGATTATAAACAGCCAGAAGGGTATATACCGGGTTAAGGGTGAGGATTCGGAATTTCTGAAAGGGAAATATTACCAGTGGCGTGCTCACCTGATTGCCTCTCCTGATGGCTCGGCATCACCTTTTCTGAAAAAGATAAAATTAAAATACAGGGCTGACCATGCGCCGGATATCCCCTCGCTTGTGGAGGTCGCTGAAACAGGTGACAGGTATGTTATTCTCAGATGGAGAAAAAATGTTGAGCATGATATACTGGGATACAGGATCTATTATGGCACACGAAAAGGTGTTCATGACGGCATTATCTCCACTGTAAACGGCGGCCGGATTGCAAATGATCCTTCAGGCGGAAATTATGTAAGCATCAGGATTGATAATAACCTCATTGAAGAGAATAGAATTTCTGATAAAAGAGGAGTTCTGCTTTATCCCTCTCTTGAAAACACCGTGCTGTATTATTTTTCTGTTACAGCCTATGACTCTTATAAGCCTGATACTGTATATAATCATGAATCGGGTTTATCTCCATCGGTTTACGCGCGCCCATATGCAGGGTCTGAAATAAAATAGACTCTGCACATTGGAGCGGCCTGACAGCCGGAAACTATCCTTCATAAATTTCCTTATTGACTCCCTTTCAATTGAATTTTTAAGTGGTTAATAATTTAACGGAGTCATTTGTTTAAGCACATCCGATGTTATTCCCGCGAAGGCGGGGGGCTTTCGGAAATTCCTTTGCGGGAAAACTGTGTCTTTTGAAAAAAATGATTCCGGCTCTTTGTCCCGGGGGTGCTTCTTCTCTGTGCCCTGGGTGCGTTTGCTACGGCGGGAATGACAATGCTATAATAATTTCGTATACTCCTGTAAGAGGAATGAAAAGTTTATAGCTTAAGAGGCTTATGCAAAATTAACTTAATTGGATTATGGTTACTGAAAGTATAATGGTCATTAAAAATTTAAATATACCTGAAAGGCTCCGCAAGCCTCTTAAAGAGTTCACCGGTACCTTTGAAAAGAGCGGATTTGACTGCTATCTCGTAGGGGGCTGTGTAAGAGATCTGCTTCTCGGTCATGATACTTATGATTATGACTTTGCCACAAACGCAAGGCCTGAGCAGGTTATGAAACTTTTCAGGCGGGTAGCTCCCACAGGGATAAAACATGGCACTGTTACTGTTCTTTTTGCAGGGATGGAGTTTGAGGTTACAACCTACAGGGCAGACGGCAAATATCTTGACGGCAGGAGGCCTGAATCGATCTCCTTTTCAGATACGCTTCATGAGGATGTGATGAGGCGTGACTTTACAATAAACGGCCTGGCCTATGACATGAAGAATGATGAGATTATTGATCATGTGAGCGGCATTGATGATCTTGAGAGAGGTATAATAAGGACCATAGGGAGCCCTCTGGACAGGTTCGGTGAGGATGGGCTCAGGACCTACAGGGCCTGCAGATTCTCCGCAAAGCTTGGTTTTGAAATTGAAGGTTCTACATTCAATGCCATTAGCGAAACTCTTGATGTGGCGGAGAAAGTTTCCGCAGAGAGAATCAGGGAGGAGCTGATGAAACTCCTTGCTGCTGATAGCCCGTCAAAAGGCTTTGAGTATATGAGGCGTTCGGGCCTTCTAAAGCTTGCGCTCCCTGAACTTGATGTGTGCTATGCAGTTGAGCAGAACAGATTTCACGCCTATGATGTTTATTATCACAGTTTATACTCCTGTGACGCCGCTCCAAAGGATAAGCCGCTTGTGAGGCTTGCCGCTCTTCTTCACGATATAGGGAAGGTGAACACACGAAAACAGTCGGAGGATGGGGAGTACACTTTTTATAATCATGAAGTTATCAGCGCCAGGCTGGTGAGGAAGCTTATGAAAAGGCTTAAGTTCTCCAACATGGAGATGGAGATTGTGAACAACCTTGTGATCAATCATATGTTTCATTATACTGATGACTGGAGTGACGGCGCTGTGAGGCGTTTTATGAGGAAGGTGGGGGTTGAAAATATTTCGAATCTATTTGAGCTTCGTGAGGCGGACAGGATCGGTAACGGCACCAGAACAGGTCTCCCTGAGCCGATAAAAAAGCTGCAGGAGAGGATTGATTCTGTTATTGAAGCTGAAAATGCCATAACAGTCCGTGATCTCCGCATTAACGGCAATATTATCATGGAGAAATTTGTTCTAAAACCGGGCCCCCTTATCGGGCGGATACTTCACGATCTCCTTGAGATGGTCCTTGATGAACCTGAGATGAACAGTGAGGAGATACTCATTGAAAAAGCTGAAGAGATATATCGTCTTTTAAAAAACGAAGCCGAGGGATGATTCCGCAGTAATCTCCCTCTCCCCGCCTGTTTCAATAACTGAACCCCTTGCGTGGAAAGAGAGATTATCTCTTTTGTACCTGAGTTTTAACGCACCCCCTTTTGCCGGTTCTCTGTAAAGAGCTGTGCACATCTCAGCCTCTGCTGCGGGGATTATTGCGGCGTAAATTCCGCTTCCATTCCCTGCCCGTATATCTGTATAGCCTGCGGAAAGAGTGAAGTTGTTAAAGAACATATATTTCAGTTCGCAAGCTGAAACAGCTGCATGTTGCGAATTTTCTCTTTGAATATCTGACTTAATTCTGAAAAAAAAATTCCACGGCAGGGTAAACAAAACGGATGACGAGAGTTTCATCTTCTCCGATTCAAGGTCATCCCTGTAGCTTCTGGCCCTTGCTGCGGTTAAATCCAGCTTAATCCATCTGTAAGGTTTAATTCCGGAATAGATCTCCTCCCTTACTGTTCCACCGGTATAATCTGAATTATTTGCAGGATTGAGATTTTTTTCGCTGAAAAACAATGCTCCGAATTCTAACTTTTTAAGAGGTATGATTCCTGTCTTAATTTCAAAAACATTTTCAGGGTTTCTGTCGCCAGATGAATATTCAGCCCTGAAATCAGGATCGCAGTTTTTCCCTCTTACTGAAAATAAAACTACTCTGTTTTTTGCACCGAATCCCCACATGATGGCTTTCCCTGTAACAGGCTCATCATATTCTCTTGAAGAAAAAGCAGGTTCAACAAAAAAAGATATAACCTCATCAGAGTATTCGATAAAGAGTCCCCCTGCTTTATATCCTCTTATCCCCGAATTTATTGCTGTGTCATATTCCCATTTCAGATTTTTTCTGTCAGGGTCCAGCAGTTCTGTTTCGAAACCGTAAACCTGAATTGTGAAAAAATCAGATAAAGAAAACCAGAACATCCCTCCATAATTCAGAATGTTTGCATATTCACTGTATTTTGAATTTCCTGTTGTTCTTCCAGAGATAGCGGATAAAGATGATCTGATATATCCGTCTGCAAGTTCATCTGATGTTATATATCGTTTCTGTGATGAAAAGAAAGGGATCAGCCCTGCTGAGTATTCATCACCAGCAGCAAATATCTGTGCCGCTGTTCCGGCAAAAGTTCCTGAAGGGTTGGTTCCAGTGGCCGGGATTATTGACTCATCATGTGATACAGTGAGGGATCTTGAAAATGAGTCTGCCGTTGTAAATTTTTTTCTCCCCATAATCAGGCCTGAGCCGAATCTAAGGTTGTAGTTACCGCCGATGAAATCAAAATGATCATTAATCCCCTTAAGCCCGATATTCCATGTAAATTCATTTTTTTCATTATTTATATCGCGCAGAGCAGAATAGTTGAATATAAAGGTATCATCGACATTTTCCGAGAAGCGGAATCTTGCAAGAAGCGCGGTATCTTCATCACTGTAATTAATAATATCACGGACTACTTCTCCATGAAGAGATGTCCGGCTTTCATATCCGTAAAGCGGGTTAAGGAGGATCCGGTGAACAATTACTGAAATCAGAATAACAGTGGTTCTATAAATAAGGGTTCCGGAATTAATTTTCATCTGGTGCAGGTTCTCCTTATTATATCCTTCTGTATATCAGTCAGAGAGATGTCTTCAGCAAGAATTGATTCAATGTCCTCTCTGCCTGCTGATTCCGGTATTTCGCTGTACCTGATTGCAGTTGAAGCAGGAATTCCCTCCTTTATCATTATCCGGAATCTCCCCCTTATTCTTTCTTTGGGAGGAATGTAGGTTTTATTATTTTTCCGGTATTTTTTAGCAGAGCTGTCTGTATCCTCTTTGTGTGACTCCCGTGCAAGGCCGTAACAGTTTCTTTTTACAGACAGAATTTCATCATTATCAAGTCCGATACGCCGGAGTCCCTTTTCGGAGACAGGACCTATCTTTGATCTGTAAAGAATTATCCTCTCTGAAGACCGGCTGGAGAGGCCCGGTATATTTATTATCTCTTCAGGTTCAGCGCTGTTAATATTAATTTTTTTTCCAGGCGCGTATATAGAAGGGGTGCTGTATCGTATGGTTTCAATTTCTGAAGCGGAAGATAAGGTTATTCCGAACGAATGAGTGTAGCCGAGATAAGGGTGGGATGAGAGGGAGTATGTTGCGTTCAGGTTTTTCAGAATTATTGTTAAGGATGCCGCAAACCTTGTATCCTCCGGAGTATATCCCCCGCGAAGATGAATGAAGGGAGCAGGGGAGATCCCCGCTGAGAAAGAATTAATATAACCTGCAGCAGTATCTGTAATATTCCATGACAAAGTGAATCCGGAACATGGTTTAACCAGTATGCCCCCGCTTCTTTCCGGGTAGAGTTCATATCTGTTCGTATCTTTTATTGCGGCAGAAATACAGTTTTGAATAAATGCAAAAGTTATCCGGTTTACAGGGGTGATTGCAGCGCTTATATCTCCGTCATACATTGTATTGCTGAAACTCTCTTCATCTGCATCAATGTCCAGCTTATATGCTGAAGCAGTGAAACCGGTATTAAGTATTTTAAATGGTGAGAAGCCTGCAGCAGCAGAGAATCTGTTTTCACTGTAAAAATCTGTACCAAAAGAATGGGCCAGAAACTGAATCCCCCACTGCTCCCTTGAATATTTTATCCCTGAAGTGTAGGAGTGAAGCGCCTTTTCCGAATATGGCCTGGAACCGCATACGGAAATTGTGTATCCTTTTTCACCCGCGGCAGAGAGAGGATTGCTGTAGATTCCCGGAATAGAATATGACTCAGCTGCAGTAGTGAAGGGGAAGAGTGCCGCCGGTTCATTACCGTTATACTCAAATGCTGAAATCAGAATAATCATAGAATAGATAAGGGTTGCCTGCATTTTTTACCTTCTTATTATTACAAGGTAGATTGTTGATTTTTCAGTGCACCCCTCAGCATAGAACTCAAGTTTAACAGGATAGAGGCCTGTAAGCAGTTTCCCCTTGAGGTCTGAACTACTTATATTCAGTGTATGAAAACCGGGATTTAAATCTTTGAAAAGATCGGATGAGTATATGCCGGATCCCGCTGCATTGAAGATTCTGATTCTGGCCGAACATGTTTTATGAACCAGAATTTTGACCGCAATTATCCCCTGTCCTCTGCCCGGCCTGTATATGATCCTGTCAGAGAGGGGAACTGCTGCTTTTTTGTTTCCGTGAATTTGGTTAACAATGTTATCTCTGCCTGGAGTTGAGTATGGTGTAAGAATAAAATCATCAGCTGAATTTGTGTCCCCGGTCTCTTTTCGTGACAGGGTTGAATAGCTGTTCATTCCATCCTCACCTATATAGATCATACCGTCCTGAGGATTTGCTGAGGGGCAGGTTATCCATTCCCCTGAATCTGATGCTGACTTCATGTAGCCTGCGATTGTGCTGTTAACAGAACCGTCTCTGTTGGAAAAAGCAGCGAAATCAATAATGCCGCCGTTTTCAGGGTCATCGTCTGTATCAATTGAAACAACACAATCGGTATTCCATAAGCCGTAATTATTGCAGTAAAGATCCCGTATACCGTTACCGTTGATGTCACCGGCAGCATCTGTTTCGTCCGTTTCACCTGCTGAGGAAAAATGGATTACAGCAAATCTGTCATCATAAGGCGTTTCCGGGATATCTTTTCCCCGCAGCGTAACTGGTGATTCAGCCGTTTTTTCATTATTTCCGTAATACATTGTGATAAAAAGCATGGAAATATCGACGGCTGAAACATCTTCAGATGCTCTAATCTCAACCCAGTCCCGGCTTCCCCCTGCTGAAATTTCATTTATTATAATTTTTCCATAGACGGGGGTGTATCCTGAAATAAAAGCTGTTAATAATAGAATTTTCCGCATTTCTGGTTTACCTTTTTTGATTATAGCATTTTACGAAATAATTAGACCCCTGTCATTCCGGCCGTAGT